>NZ_JAKRNA010000008.1:0-92354 GCF_022347435.1 Corynebacterium sp. ACRPE
CCCAGCCCTCTACGACAACGCTATCGACACCGACTACACCCACTCAATCGGCATTCAAAAAGGCCAAATCTAACCCCCGCGACACGCCGAGCCAGACACACATTTTGACCCTTAACCCGAACTTGTGGCTCGGCGCCACACAAAAAGCGCCGGTACCGCTTCCCCACCGCCAGTTCCCACAGGGAACCAAGAGGTTGGAAGCCGATACCGGCGCTTTCGCTATTCCAGCTGGTAGCTTAAGCGAATGCCTGGATGAGGTTGAGGCCTACGATGCACGCAAGCCAGATAATTACCATCACCACGGTGTAACGGTCCAAGTTCTTTTCCACGACGGTCGAGCCGGAAAGGTTAGACTGCACGCCGCCGCCGAAGAGGCTGGACAGGCCGCCACCTTTGCCCTTGTGCAGCAGCACGAAGATGGACATCAAAATAGCTGCGATGACCAAAATGATTTCCAGTGCCAAGACCATGAGGATAATCCTTATTTCTAACGTGCGCCCTGCGGGTAACTCTCGCCACCCGCTAGCGCGGAATCGTACTTTTAGGCTTCGCGTACAGCGAAGTAATCACACCGGCCCACTGTACACGATGGCGCGGGCTGGAACCATTCCAACCCGCGCCTTAGCGCGAACCTGTGACAGGTGATAACTCCTGTTAGCTCAGAGCATTAGCTGCGTTAGCAGCCAACTTGGCAAACTCCTCGCCGACCAAGGAAGCGCCACCAATGAGGCCGCCGTCGACGTCAGGCTTGCTGACAATCTCTGCAACGGAATCAACCTTGACGGAACCACCGTAGAGAATGCGAATACCTGCAGCAACTTCCTCACCTGCGAGCTCCTTTACGAGCTCGCGGATGGCGGCGCAGACTTCCTGGGCATCGTCTGCGGAGGCAACCTTGCCGGTGCCAATCGCCCACACTGGCTCGTAGGCGATAACGGTCTTGGCAAGCTGGTCTGCGCTCAGGCCAGCCAAAGAATTGCGGGTCTGGTTAACCACGTAGTCCACGTGGGTACCGGCCTCGCGTACAGCCAACGGCTCGCCTACGCACACGATGGGGCTGATGCCATTGTCCAATGCTGCGGCTGCCTTCTCTGCAACGAGCTTATCGGTCTCGCCGTGGTACTGACGGCGCTCCGAGTGGCCCACGACCACCCAGCTGCAGCCGAGCTTGGCCAGCATCTTGCCAGATACTTCACCAGTGAATGCGCCGGACTCGTGCTTAGAGATGTCCTGCGCACCGTAGGTGACCTGCAGCTTGTCGCCCTCTACCAACGTTTGGATGGTGCGAATATCAGTAAACGGGACCATGTAGGCCACGTCGACCTTCTCGTAATAGTCCTTTGGCAGGGAGAAGGCGAACTTTTGAACGGAGCCGATGGCCTCGACGTGGTCGAGGTTCATCTTCCAATTACCTGCAATAAGTGGGGTGCGTGCCATGAATTTTTCCTCTCTTTTTGGCAAGTTGATCAGGCAGTTTTAGGCTTCCAGGACAGATACGCCCGGAAGTTCCTTGCCCTCGAGGTACTCGAGGGAGGCGCCGCCACCGGTGGAGATGTGGCTAAAGCCGTCCTCGTCCAAGCCAAGCATGCGCACGGAGGCAGCGGAGTCGCCGCCACCGACGACGGAGAAGGAACCGTTGTTTGCGGTGGCGTCGATAATAGCCTGCGCTACACCAGCAGTGCCCTTGGAGAAAGCTTCCATTTCGAATACGCCCATTGGGCCATTCCAAAAGACGGTCTTGGAAGAAGCAAGAACATCTGCAAACTTTTCCACGGACTTTGGTCCAATATCCAGGGACATCCAGCCCTCAGGAATGCCATCGAGCTCGACCACCTGGGTCTCTGCATCCGCTGCGAACTTGCTTGCAGCAATCAGATCAACCGGAAGCACCAGCTTGTCGCCAAAGCGCTTGAGCAGGTCCTTGCAGTTTTCGATCTGATCTTCTTGCAGCAGGGACTCTTGCACGTTGTAGCCCTTGGCAGCCAGCAGGGTGTAGCACATGCCGCCACCAATGATGACCTTGTCTGCCTTGCCGGCCAGTGCTTCAATCACGCCGAGCTTGTCCGAAACCTTGGCGCCGCCGAGGACGACCACGTACGGGTGCTCCGGCTCCTTAGCTACCGTGGACAGAACCGACAGTTCCTTTTCTACGAGCTTGCCTGCGTAAGCCGGCAGGCGCTTAGCGACGTCATACACAGATGCCTGCGCACGGTGAACAACGCCAAAGCCATCAGAAACAAAAGCGCCGTTATCGGCTGCCAGAGCAACGAGCTCGTCAGCGAACTGGCCGCGCTCAGCCTCGTCCTTGGAGGTCTCACGAGGGTCGAAGCGGACGTTTTCTACCAACATCACGTCACCATCGTTGAGGCCGTTGGCACGCTCATGAGCGTCTTCTCCGGTGACGTCGCCGGCTAGGGCAACGTACTGGTCAAGCGCCTCAGACAGCGCTTCAGCTACTGGAGCCAAAGAGAACTTAGAGTTTACCTCACCCTTTGGACGACCCAGGTGTGCGGAAAGAATGACCTTTGCGCCACCTTCTACCAGTGCCTTGATGGTCGGAAGAGAAGCGTTAATACGTCCGGGATCGGTAATGTTTCCCTCTTCATCAAGTGGAACATTGAAGTCAGAGCGGACGAGGACGTGGCGGGATTCGACGCCCTCCTTGAGAAGATCGTCAAGTGTCTGGAAAGCCATTATTTACTCCTTAAATAATTCGGACGGGTCAAAAGGCTATAGATATAAGAATACCGGCCGCGACGCGGCGCCGTTAAGGCTTGCATCAGGCCGGTTCCTCATTGCTAGAGCTCTAGTTTAGAGCTTGTCTGCCACCAGGTTGGTCAGGCGAACGAGCTGGGAGGTGTAGCCCCACTCGTTGTCGTACCAGCCCAGAACCTTGACCAGGTTGCCGTTGGAAACCTTGGTCATGCCGGAGTCGAAAATGCAGCCGTGCGGGGAGGTAACAATGTCGGTGGAAACCAGCGGATCCTCGGTGTATGCGAGGGTGTCCTTGAGCTCGCCCTCAGCAGCTTCCTTCAGGGCGGCGTTGATTTCCTCGGCGGTGACATCGCGGGAAGCGGTGAAGGTCAGGTCGGTAGCGGAGCCGGTGATAACCGGAACGCGCATTGCGTAACCATCCAGCTTGCCGTCCAGCTCAGGCAGAACCAGGGATACGGCCTTAGCAGCGCCAGTGGAGGTAGGCACCATGTTTACTGCAGCGGCACGGGCGCGGCGCGGATCCTTGTGCGGAGCGTCCTGGATGCGCTGGTCGCCGGTATAAGCGTGAACGGTGGTCATCAGGCCCTTTTCAATGCCGAACTTGTCATTGAGAACCTTTGCCATCGGTGCCAGGCAGTTGGTGGTGCAGGATGCCGCGGAGATGACGTTGTGATTTGCCGGATCATAGGTGTCAGAGTTGACGCCATAGACGAAGGTTGCGTCTACTTCCTTGCCCGGAGCGGAGATGATGACCTTCTTGGCGCCAGCCTCGAGGTGAGCCTTGGCATCGTTGCCGTTGGTGAAGCGGCCGGTGGACTCGATAACGAGGTCTACGTTGTACTCGCCCCACTTGAGCTGCTTCGGGTCCTTCTCTGCGGTTACCACGATGCGGTGGCCGTTAACAGTAATGGACTCATCGTCGTGAGTAATTTCGCCATCGAAGCGGCCCAGTACGGAGTCGTACTTCAGCAGGTTAGCCAGCGAGCCGTTGTCGGTCAGGTCGTTTACTGCAACAACTTCGAGGTTGTTGTCACCCTGAGCGACTGCACGGAAAAAGTTACGGCCGATGCGGCCAAAGCCATTGATACCTACGCGGATAGTCACTGTATTTCTCCTCAAAGAGTCGAGTAAATGTGTGTACGGGCATTAGCGCGGGTCCTTCAATGAAGTCTGTGTTTGAGAAGCGCCCGAGCGTTTTCCCTTACATTGCCGATACTACCGAGCGTTTTTTGTCAGCGCAGGCTCCCAGCGGCCTTGAGAACTAGTGGATGACAGATTTTCCAAAAGCGCGTACACTCTTTCCGATCCTTTTTATTTCCCACATACAAACCAGCTGGATAGGCCCGAACACGTGGGTTTGTGTTGGGTTTACACCGTTATCGTGAGATATACCACTGTTACACTTCAGGGGTTACACCCACCTCTGTCCGATCGGACATTGAGAAATGCTCCCGCTAACACCAAACAAGACGACCGTATTGTTTCCATGACGCCCACCGCACGATATGCTTTCCTTACTCACTGGCTCACAAAGCGTTTAAGGCAACCCTGCCTGCTCTAGCGCCACCGTTGGTCACCGTGAGAATGCTTTCAGGTGCCCGTAGTTTCCTACGGGCAAGACCACCGTAGAAATCAAGGACGTCTCTTGTTCGAAATAAATACCTCTGCTGTGGGTGACAGCCTCGGGCTTACCGCCCTGGTGGCGATTCTCCCGCTCATTGCATTCTTTATCATGCTGCTAGGCGTAAAGGCACGCGCGCATACTTCTGGCGCCGTTGCCCTGGCAGTATCCCTCATTATTGCCATCGCCGGCTTCTCCATGCCGGTAGATATGGCTTTGTCCTCCGCCGTACGCGGCGGGCTATTCGGTCTCCTGCCCATTGTCTGGGTCATCATTACCGCAATCTGGTTCTATGAAATCACCGTAGCCTCCGGGCGCTTCGAGGATCTGCGCAAGACCTTTGACCTTTTGGGTGATGGCGATATTCGCATTCAGGCTATCCTCATCGCCTTCTGTTTTGGCGGTTTGTTGGAGGCCCTCGCTGGCTTCGGCGCCCCCGTGGCCATTACCGCAACCATGATCATGGCCCTTGGCGTGAAGCCACTGCGCGCGGCAACAGTAGTTCTGATTGCTAATACCGCTCCGGTTGCCTTTGGCGCGGTTGGCATCCCGGTAACCACTGCTGGCGAGGTAGCCGGTCGCAGCGCCGAGCAGACCCAGGACATTGCAGCACTTATCTCCTTGCAGGTGCTGCTCATCGCCGCTATCGTGCCATTCCTCATCGCCTTTATCTTGGACGGCATCCGCGGTGTTAAGGAAACTGCCCCAGCAGCTGCCGTGATTGGCGTTTCCTTCGCGTTGGCTCAGTGGCTGTCCGCGACCTTCTTTGCGTACCAGCTCACCAACGTCATCGCCTGCATCGTCTCCTTGGGCTGTGCTTTCGCCTTCCTCCGGGTATGGAAGCCGAAGGGCGTCAAGGAGTTGCGCGAGCGTCTCGAGCTGCCTGCCGCCGAGTCCACCACCGACCTCAACGGGCGCCGTATCTGGATGGCGCTGCTTCCCTACGCGGTAGTAACCGTTGTCTTTGCTGTGGCAACCGCAGCCCCCGCCATCTTCGGATTCCTCAAGATCCACTTTGCCTGGCCTTTGCTTGATGACGCGATTGTCGACGCCGACGGTAACCTCATGGATACCAGCTTCAGTTTCAATGTCTTTGGCAACCCAGGTACGCTCCTGCTGCTCTCGGGCATTATCGTTGCGGTTGTCTACCACTTCTTCAATGAAAATGGCCGCTACAGCCTAGGCTTTGGACAGCCGGTAAGCGCCTTTGGGGACGTCGTCAGCCGCATGAAGTTCTCGGCTCTTACCATCATCCTGGTGCTGGCCTTGGCCTATACGATGAACTACTCCGGCCAGACTATTGCTATTGGTGAGTTCGTCTCTTCTGCCGGCAGCATCTTTGCGCTCTTCGCCCCAGTCCTGGGCTGGATTGGTACCGCGGTTACTGGCTCCGATACGTCTGCTAATGCCCTCTTTGCCAACCTGCAGGTAGCAGCGGCAGAACGAATTGGCGTAAACCCTGACCTCATGCTCGCGGCCAATACCGCAGGCGGCGTCGTGGGCAAGATGATCTCCCCGCAGTCCCTTGCAATTGCGGCTACCGCCGTCAATATGGAGGGCAAGGAATCTGTCATCCTGAAGAACGTAGTGGGCTACTCCGTGGCCTTCCTGGCTTTTGTCTGTGTCATCGTGTTCTTGATGACCAACGTCCTAGGGTTCCTGGTTCCCTAATTCTTTAACGCTTCTGGCTAGCCGGTTGCGCACCTGCTAGCCAGAAGGCACTAAAAATCTCCCCGCAGCTGCGCCTACCGCTTTGGTATCCGCACTGCGGGGAGTTCTTTTAATGTAGGTGATTCCGAGCGTCAGGATTCGTTGAAGAGGTCATCTGTAATCGCTTGGTTGGTATCGGGGATATCAAGCTCCTCGGCTCGTTTATCGGCCATCGACAGCAAGCGGCGAATACGCCCGGCTACTGCATCCTTGGTCATAGGAGGCTCGGCCAAGCGGCCCAACTCTTCGAGCGAAGCCTCGCGGTGCTGAACTCGCAAGCGGCCTGCGTCTGCCAAGTGCTCAGGCACATCATCGCCAAGGATTTCCATGGCGCGGTCAACGCGCGCTGCCGCGGTAACCGCGGCGCGTGCAGAACGCCGAAGGTTGGCGTCATCAAAATTGTCCAAGCGCCGAGACGTATCGTGCGCCTCCCGCTTAACTCGCTTCTTTTCCCAGCTCAATCGAGTCTCCTGAGCGCCCATACGCGTAAGAAGCGCCCCGATAGCATCGCCATCGCGTACAACGACGCGGTCTTCACCACGGGTCTCCTTGGTCTTCGCTGAGATACCAAGGCGGCGGGCGCAGCCCACCAGTGCCAACGCAGCCTCTTGGCACGGGCAGGTGACTTCCAGCGCGGAAGAGCGGCCTGGCTCCGTGAGGCTGCCATGGGCAAGGAAGGCTCCGCGCCATGCTGCTTCGCTATCGGCCACGGTGCCGGAGATGACCTGCGGCGGCAGACCCACTACTGCATGGCCGGAGCGGGTGATAAGGCCCAGCCGACGAGTCAACTCTTTCGCACCGGTGGAAATGCGGACCGTTACGCGAGTCTTCTTGGTGGTTCCTGCTGGACCGGCAACGTGGCTCTCGGCGGATATCCCATAGAGGTCATCGAGTGCGGTCATGACGCGCCGCGCAATGGCGTGGCTTTCTAGCGCCAGCTCATAGGACATGCTGTCGCCGGAAATATCTAGTTCGCCGGCGAATCGCAACATCGCCGCCAGTTCGGCAGCGCGAGCGGACTGGCGTGGCACGACGACAGCCGTCAATTCTTCTTTGACCTGGTCGGTCAATGGTGTGGTCACCTAGTTCGCCCCATTTCTATTCTCACAGTCACGAAGTATGCATACAGGCTAGAGCCTTGGCTCACGGCCTAGTGCGGTGAAAGGATTTCTGACATCATACCGCGCGGACTCGGTCACCGCGCAGTCGGCCGAGTGCGGCCGCTCGCACGATGCCGCGGTGATTTAGCGCCGGTTCTGATCGCGAGTGCTGCGATAGTCCGAATATAGGTCCAAGAGTGCCGCAGACAGCTTTTCCGGATCGTGCTTATTGATGCTGCGGCCATTGGCATCAACTTGGCTCACATCCGCAAAGGTAGCGCGAGCGCCTAGGGACTGCGCGGCGCGCTGAATATAGACGCGCTCACTATCGGTGGGCAAAGCCGCCTCATCCACCAAAATGCGGTCGATCCGCAGATCAGGGGCGTGTTGAGCGAGCACATGCAAGTGACGCTCGGCGGAAAAGCCATTAGTCTCACCGGGCTCGGCCGAAAGGTTCAAAACAACGACGCGCAGCGCATCGGAAGCAGAAATCGCGTCCACTACCTGTGGCACCAGAGTATGCGGCAATACCGAGCTAAACCACGAGCCCGGACCGATGGTAATAAGGTCCGCGCGCTGTATGGCATCGAGGGCATCCGGATTCGCGCTGGGCCGTTCGGGCACGATGCGCACGCGCCGCACCTGGCCCGGCGTGGAAGCGACTGCAACCTGGCCGCGGACCTGGCGCATGACACGGGGGTCGTCGTCAAGCCCGGCTACGTCCGCCTCAATCTCTAGCGCCTGGTTGACCACTGGGAAGACTCGCCCCTGGGAATTAGTAAGTTCTGCGATGGTATCCAGGGCAGCTTGATAATCGCCGAGCACATCCGTCAATCCAGCAATCATCAGATTGCCCACCGCATGCCCTGCCATAGCGCCATTGCCACCAAAACGGTGCTGCAAGGTACGCGCCCACAAGTCCCCCACTGGGTCACTATTGGCCAAGGCAGCCAGCGCCATGCGCAAGTCACCCGGTGGAATGATTTCCAGCTCGCGGCGCAAACGGCCAGAGGAACCGCCATCATCCGCAACGGTAACAATGGCAGAAATATCGGTCGCCTCGCTAAAGCGTGCGGACAGAAGGGTTTGATAAAGTCCATGGCCGCCGCCAAGGCAGACCATGTGTGAAGGATTGGTCATAAAAGCGTTAAAACTCCTGTGCTCTAGCCTCGAGCGATATCCCTATGCAAGGTGCTTACGTCTAATGTGTCATTGTCCCGCAGGCGCGCCGCAATAGCCTCTGCGATGGCGACGGACCGGTGGTGACCTCCCGTGCATCCGACTCCAAGCGTGATGAAGTTCTTGCCCTCATGGCGGTAGCCATCCAGCATGGTGGAAAACATCTGCAAGAAATTGTCCACGAATTCCTGCGCCGCTGGCTGCGAGAGCACATAGTGGGCAACCGGTTCATCCGTACCGCGGTATCCGCGCAGTTCCGGAACCCAATAGGGGTTGGGCAGGAACCGCACGTCGACTACTAAGTCAGCATCGCGGGGCGAGCCATTCTTAAATCCGAAGGATTCGACGGTGACATGCTGCTTTTCATTTTGCATCTCACCAAAGGCGGCCTCAATGGCACGGCGAAGATCATGAATGGATAGGCTCGTCGTATCGATAATGATATCCGCATGGGAACGCACATCTGCCACTGCCCGGCGCTCGCGTTGGATTCCTACTTTAAGCGTGTCCCCCTCCTGCAAGGGGTGGGTGCGCCGCACCGAATCGAATCGGCGGATGAGTACATCATCGCGGGCATCCAAGAAGAGCACGGTGGGCTTCATATTTAGTTCCGTAAGCTCATCCATAATCTCCAACAGAGACCCTGGGAACATGCGCGAGCGCACATCCGTTACGGCTGCTACCTTGCCCACTGGAGTTTCCTCTTGGTTGCACAGCTTGAGCAGGTCAACAATGGCGCGAGGCGGAATATTGTGGGCCACGTAGTAGCCCTTGTCCTCAAACACTTTGGCAGCGGAACTCAACCCGCCGCCGGACATGCCGGTTATCAAAATGGGTGGAGTTTCGAAATGCGTCATGCTCTTCAGTCTAGCGCTTCAAGATTCGCTGCCTCTAGGAGAATGCCACTTAATTGCTCGCAGAATCATGCAAGCTCTCGTACACGGTCTGGGCCAGTTTGGGACCAAAACCGTTTACCTCACAGATCTCTTCCACAGTGGCGGCCTTGAGCTTTTTCACCGAACCGAAATGCTTGACCAGATCGGTGCGCCGTTGCGGACCCAATCCAGGAACGGAATCGAGTACCGAGGAACGCATCCGCTTTGAGCGCTGCTGCCGGTGGTAAGTAATGGCAAAGCGGTGGGCTTCATCGCGAATTTGCTGCAGGAGGAAGAGCGCTTGCGAGTTTCGCGGCAAAATCACCGGCTCATCATCGCCAGGAACCCAGATCTCCTCGAGGCGCTTGGCCAAGCCCACCAGGGTTACATCCACGATGCCTAACTCATCAAATACCTCTTGAGCCGCGGCCACCTGGGGCGCACCGCCATCCACGATAAAAAGCTGCGGTGGATACGCAAAGCGACGCCCCGCTTCGGCAGATTCTTCCGCCACCTTCTCCTCTGCAAAGGAAGACTCTTCTACTTCCTCATCCGGATGGGCCAGCTTATCTTGCTTATGGCGCTTAAACCGACGGCGCGTGATCTCTGCGATAGAACCGACGTCATCCGAGCGGCCATCACCTGCCGCTTCCTTGATGCGGTAGCGCCTATAGTCCGACTTCTTGGGCAAACCATCTTCAAAGACCACCAGGGAAGCAACCACATCTGTGCCTTGAATGTGCGAGATATCGGTACATTCAATGCGCAATGGGGCTTGCTCCATGCCTAGGGCTTCTTGAATATCCTGCAATGCCGCCGAACGTGCGGTGAGGTCTCCTACCCGCTTGAGCTTATGCTGACGCAACTGCTCCTTGGCGTTTTTCTCCACCGTGGCCATAAGCTGCTTTTTATCGCCGCGCTGGGGAACACGCAGGTCCACCTGGGCACCGCGCAGCTCCTCCAACAACTCGATGACCTGCTCCGGTTCATCCGGCAGGGCCTGAACCAAAATTTGGCGCGGAATAACCTGCACGCGGCGAGATTTCATGTGCGATTCTTGGTCCACCCCGCGCCGCTTCACGTCCGCGGCAAGCGCAGCATCTTCGCGCGCCTCTTGTTTCTCGCGCTCTACTGCATCGGAATAGAACTGGATGAGGAAGTTTTGTACCAACGCGGGCAGCGCGGGATCAGGTTTTCCTTCGTCCAAGGGCTCTGAACTCGCCTGATCGCCGGCGCGTTCGACTACCCAACCGCGCTGACCGCGAATGCGCCCATCGCGAACATGGAAAATCTGTACCGCTGCCTCAAGTTCATCGGAGTTAAAAGCAATGAGATCAGCATCCGTGCCGTCTGTGAAGACCACAGCCTGCTGTTCCATAATCTTGTCAATAGCGCCCAAATCATCGCGCAGGCGCGCCGCGCGCTCGAACTCTAGGTTCTCGGCGGCCTGCTCCATGTCCTGGGTGAGTTTGCGGCGTACTGAACCGGTGTTGCCATTCATGAAGGACACGAGATCGTTGACCGTCTCGCGGTGTTCTTCCTTGCTTACTCGGCCAATGCAGGGTGCATCGCATTTGCCGATGTATCCCAAAAGGCACGGACGCCCTAGCCGCTCATGCCGGTTATATACTCCCTTGGAGCAGGTACGCATGGGAAAGACGCGGGTAAGCAAGTCCAAGCTTTCGCGCACGGCCCAAGCATGGGAATAGGGGCCGAAATAGCGTACGCCCTTGCGCCGCGGTCCACGGTAGAAGAAGGCGCGAGGGACCGTCTCTCCGACCGAAACCGCGAGCATAGGATAGGTCTTATCGTCGCGGTACATGACGTTGAAGTGTGGATCAAAGCGCTTGATCCACGTGTACTCCAACTGCAAGGCTTCCACCTCGCTGGCAACTACCGTCCACTCCACCGAGTTGGCGGTGAGGACCATTTGGCGAGTACGCGGGTGCAGTTGCGTGATGTCCTGGAAATAGTTAGACAGCCGAGCGCGCAGGTTCTTGGCTTTGCCCACGTAGATAACGCGGCGGTTTTCATCGCGGAACTTATAGACGCCTGGGTCGGTGGGAATGGTTCCCGGAGCCGGGCGGTAGGTGGTGGGGTCAGCCAATTGTTAATCCTGGGGCATGTACTTGGCTTCCACGTCGCGGAAGCGGCGGACGTTGTCAATGACGGTGTCCTTATCGCCAGACTGCAAAGCCCAGACGGGAACGAACTCGAACTCGGGCAGCTCAAGGCGTGCCATACGTTGGCCCACGGGGAAGGAAAGTCCGTAGACCACCTGCCACGGATAAAAGCGGGTGCCCACGATATTGCGGACTTCTACCCCATCCTCATTGGCGCGCAAGCGGGGACGGTTAAGAGCGATCCAGGAGAGAACGGAAATGAGAACACCAACGCCAGGGAAAGCGAATTTGTCGATGGTGGTCACGTGCGCACCGGTAAAAGACACATCCAAGGTGACTCCCATAAAGATATGGATGGCCAGAACGAGAATCACCCAGGCGATAGCCACCTTGCGCAGGAAGGGCGAGGTCGCCGTGTACTCCCATGGTTTAGACGTGGTCTGTGCGAAGGGATCGGCGCTGGTATAGGCCAATACTTCGGCGTCGCTAAGCTGGCGGCTGTGCTGCGGATTCTTTGGGGCCTGCGCCTCGTTCATGTGCATACTCCTTTGGGGCGCGCCCCGCCGGCCACCTTGGTGGTCAAGCGTTGGGCGCTGACGCATTGCTAGAGGTTACTTTTGTGCTGCGTTTAGTGTACGCAACTGCAGCGCGGTGTCTAAAGCGGCGATCATAGCTTCGGCGCCCTTGTTTTCTACCGAATCTGCAAAACCGGCGCGGTCGATAGCCTGCTGCTGGTCGTTGACGGTCAAAACGCCATTAGCTACTGGGGTGGATTCATCGAGCGAGATACGGGTCAGCGCTTGGGTGACGGAGTCGCAAACGTAGTCAAAGTGGGGGGTGCCGCCACGGATAACGCAGCCTAGTGCCACCACGGCATCGTAGGAGCGGGCTGCTGCTTGGACCACAACGCCAAGTTCCAGGGCACCTACCACTCGGTATTCGGCAACCTCAGCTCCATTATCGGTAGCAGTCTGCACCGCCTGGGCATGGAGCTGGTCGCAGATTTCTGCGTTCCACGTAGCAGTAACCACAGCAACGCGCAGTCCACTGCCATCAACCTGGGCAATATCAGGCAGGCCTTCTTTACTCATCGCTATCCTTTCGATTGCACGTTAAAGCTTTACTTATGTTCGGCATCCCACTGGGCAACCTGCGGGAGGTCGTGGCCCATGCGGTCGCGTTTAGTACGCAAGTAGTCAATATTATCCGCGTGGGCAGGGGTTGCCAGCGGCGTGTGGTGGCTGGCGTCCAGCCCAAAGCCACTCAGCCCCTCGCCCTTATGCGGATTATTGGTTAAGAGGTGTGCGGATTCTATGCCGAGATCGCGAAGGATCTGCCCGGCCACGGAATACTCGCGGGCGTCCTCGGGCAGTCCCTGCTCCAAGTTGGCATCGACGGTGTCCATGCCCGAATCCTGCAGGCGGTAGGCCTCCAGCTTATGCAAAAGCCCGATGCCACGGCCTTCCTGACCGCGCAGGTAAATGACCACACCGCGGCCCTCCTGGCTGATAAGGCGCATGGACTCATGCAGTTGGGGCCCGCAATCGCAGCGCCGTGAGCCAAAGGCATCACCGGTTAGGCATTCGGAATGGACACGCACCATGACGTCGCGTGCGCCGCGCAGTTCGGAAGGTTCCCCTGCGACCAACGCAACGTGTTCCTGCCCGTCTACCTCATGGCGGTAGCCGATGGCGGTGAAGTGACCATATTCGGTGGGTAGCTCAGTGGCAACCTGGCGCGTGACCTGCGTTTCATTATGGCGGCGCCACTCGATGAGCTGCGCGATAGAGATCATGGAGAGCCCATGCGTATCGGCAAAGCGACGCAACTCTGGCGAGCGCGCCATATCCGTGGGGTCATCCTCGGAGACGATCTCGCACAGCACACCAGCCGGGCGCAGTCCCGCCAATCGGGCCAGATCAATAGAAGCCTCCGTATGGCCGTCACGCTCCAGTACGCCGCCCGGGCGAGCACACAGCGGCACCACGTGGCCTGGACGGGTGAACTCCCCTGGAGTGGTGCTGGGGTCTGCCAGGCGGCGGATGGTTTCTGCGCGCGAGGTGGCAGAAATACCGGTACTGCCCGTTGCTGCATCCACGGTCACCGTGTAGGCGGTGCCGCGTACATCTTGGTTGACCGCCAGCATCGGCGGTAGGTTCAACCGATTGCAATCGTCTGGCAATAAGGGTGCGCAGATATATCCAGAGGAATAGCGCACCATGAAAGCCACGAGTTCCGGGGTGGCTAGCTCCGCGGCGAAAATCAGATCGCCTTCATTTTCGCGATCCTCATCATCGATGACAACAACCGGCTTACCAGCGGCGATGTCCGCGATGGCCTGGTCGATGGAATCTAGACGGATGGAATTATCACTCGCGCTCATAAGGTAGCAGTCTAGTCCTTAGCCTCAGGGGGTTGAGCTTCGGGGTGAAGCATCTTTTCAACATACTTGGCCAGCACATCCACCTCGAGATTTACCTCTCCTCCCACCGGCAAGGCGCCATGAATAGTATCGCGCAAAGTGGTGGGGATAAGGGATACCTCGAACCAGTCTGGGCCCACGGCGCTCACGGTCAGCGAGGTGCCGCTCACGGCAATGGAGCCCTTTTCCACGACGTATCGGGAAAGCTCCGACGGCAAGCTAAACCGCAGCACATCCCAGTTCTCGGAACTAATTCGGGTCTGCAGCGTAGCGGTACCGTCCACGTGGCCTTGCATAATGTGCCCGCCCAGCCGGGTGGTGGGAAGCAGTGCCGGTTCGACATTGACCGGATCGCCCTCGGCAAGGCGCCCCAGTGCGGTGCGGTCGAGGGACTCCTGCATCACATCCGCACAAAAAGTATCCGCCGACAGATCCGCCACGGTAAGGCATACGCCGTTAATGGCAATGGAATCACCCAGTGCGGCCCCCGCAACGGTACGCGGGGCACGAATGCTCAGGCGAAGCGCGTCTGCGTGCGGCTCCATTGCATCCACGGTGCCCAACTCTTGTACTAGCCCAGTAAACACTTCCAACCTTTCTCGCTCACTACTATGTCCAGCGTCTAGCGCACGTACTCAATAAGAACGTCGTCACCCAGCGCCTTCATTCCCACCCTGTGGAAACGGGTGGCCTCTGCCAGTGTCTGGGTCACGGGGTGCGCAAGCACGCCACGGCCCTCGCCCAGCAAAAGTGGCGCGATATAGGCCGAGATGGCATCTACCAAGTCAGCCTTGAGAAAGCTGCTGGCCAGGCCTGCGCCTCCTTCCACGAGGACGTCGCGGGCACCGGTGGCGTAGAGTTCGTAGAGAGCTTCTTCGATGCTGTCGTACTGCTCGTACCCCAACTCGCGCAGGTGGCTTGCTGCATCGCCTGCCGATTCCAAATCACGCTTGCCAATGACCACCCGGCGGGGCTGGTGCGCGCGCAAGCTGCCGTCGCTCAAGCGCGCGGTGAGCGAGGGATTATCAGCCAGCGCCGTGCCGGTACCTACCACGATGGCATCGCGGTGCGCCCTATCGGCATGCACCCAGTCGCGCGCTGCCTCGCCCGTAATCCATTGGCTGGTTCCATCGGCCGCGGCCGTGAAACCGTCCAGCGTTTGCGCGAACTTCAAGGTGACGTGGGGTCGTTGGGTGCGCACGGCAAATAACCATGGTACCAAAGCATCCTCGGCGTGCGGGGGCTTTTCTAGCTTGGCGACATCCACTCCAGCCCCCGCCAACACTTCTGCTCCACCCGCAGCCTGCGGGGTGGGATCGGCGTGGAGGTAGTACACGCGAGCCACGCCGGCATCGATAAGCGCCTGCACGCAGGGACCCGTGCGACCGGTGTGCGCGCAGGGTTCCAAGGTGACCACGGCCCTGGCGCCGCGCGCCTTATCTCCGGCCTCCTGCAACGCCATGACCTCGGCATGCGCACCTCCCACGGGCTGGGTGGCGCCGACGCCCACAATTTCCCCGGCTGAGGACACGATGACCGCGCCAACGGGTGGGTTAGGGCTCGTGGTTCCGCGGACCTCAGCACCGGCGGCCATTGCGCGCAATAGCGCCGCGGAGATGTTGCTGTCTTGTAGCTCCGCGCCCATTAAGCACCATCCGCCAGATCACGCAGCTGCTTCACGATGCCGGCGGGGTCGTCCGATTTGAATACGGCTGAGCCTGCCACGAAAGCGTCGCAGCCGGCCTCGGCGGCTGCCTCGATGGTCTCTGGTGAAATGCCGCCATCGATCTCGATGATGGTGTCAAGGCCCTGCTCATCAATGCTGCGGCGCAGCTTATGGACTTTCTCTAGCATTTCTGGCATGAACTTTTGCCCGCCGAAGCCAGGCTCCACAGACATCACGAGCACCTCATCGAAATGGTGCAGCTTATCCAACCACGGCTCGATGGCAGTGCCTGGCTTGATGGAAAAGGCCGCACGCACGCCCAAATCGCGGATGCGCTGGGCCAAGTCCACTGCCGCCTGGTCATCGGTGACGGCCTCCACGTGGAAGATAATCGTATGCGCGCCCGCCTTGGCATAGGTCTCAACCCACTTTTCGGGTTGCTCAATCATGAGGTGGACATCTAGTGGCTTATCGGTGCTGCTATGGACCGTGGCCGTGATATCTGGGCCGAAAGACAGGTTGGGCACAAAGTGCCCATCCATAATGTCCACATGGACCCAGTCTGCGGTATCAATCGCCGCTAGCTCCTCGCCCAAGCGAGAAAAATCAGCGGCCAAGATGGAAGGGGAAATAATCGGTGCGGACATGCCCACCAGTCTATCGCGATTAGTTGGCTGCACGGCGAAGGGCCGCAAAGAACATGGCGTCGGTACCGTGGCGATGTGGCCACATCTGCACGGATTTCTCGTGGCCTACATCGCCCATATCAGGAATGAGAGCATGTGCGTCGAGTTCTTCGGCGCCGAGTTCGCGCACGGCGCGGTCAACGATGCCCCGGGTTTCGCGCAGATCTGGCGAACACGTGGAGTAGATGACCACGCCACCTGGACGCACCAGGTTTAAAGCGGAGGACAAGAGCTCGAATTGCAGCTGGTTAAGCTCGGCAATATCGGCCTCCGACTTGCGCCACCGCGCCTCGGGTCGGCGACGGAGGGCGCCGAGGCCGGAGCAGGGGGCATCGACAAGCACGCGGTCAAAGCCCTCTCCCACGCCGGGATTGCGGCCATCTGCCACATGAACGTCCACGGGCAAATCGCTGACCGTCTTTTCAATCAGCGCCGCTCGGTGCGGGGATACCTCCACTGCATCCACGTGCGCGGAGTCGATGCGGGCAAGCGCTCCCATCAAGGCCGCCTTACCGCCGGGACCGGCGCAGAGATCGAGCCACCGGCCGGTGTCCTCGCCCTCGAGGGGCGCCTCGCATACCGCGCGGGCAATCAGCTGCGAGCCCTCGTCCTGCACGGCCGCCAATCCCTGGCGCACGGGTTCCAATTGGCCGGGGTCACCGGATTCCATGTACACCGCATAAGGGGAATAACGCCCCTCCTCATTGCCGGTCATCAGGGCCAATTCCTCGGCCGAGATTTCGCCGGGGCGCGCCACTAGATGCACCGAAGGTCGATCCGAATCCGCCGCCAGGGCAGCCTCCAACTCCCCTAGGCCCAACACGCGGCTAAACGATTCCGCAATCCAGGTGGGGTGGGCATGCTTAAAGGCGATGCCGGCGATTTCTCCCTGCGGGGCGAGCTTGTCCAGCCAGGCCTTGGCCGGCGTCCGCGTAATGGTGCGCATGATGCCATTGGCAAAGCCCTTGGCCTTGACTTCACCGGCGGCTTCTACCAAACGAACGGTGGTATCAACCGCCGCGTGTGGCTCCACGCGGGTATAAAGAACTTGATAGGCACCCAGACGCAAGGCATCAACGACGGCCGGGGAAATGGCCTCGAGGCCGCGCGAAGAGCATTCCGCGATGACGGCATCAACTACGCCAAGGGTGCGCAGCGTGCCGTAGGTGATTTCGGTGGCGAAGGCGGCATCGCGCCCCTTGAGCTTTTGCTTGCGCAGCGCCTTGGGCAAAATGAGGTTGGCAAAAGCATCATCCTCACTTACCCTGCGCACCACGTCGAAGGCGACCGCACGCGGCGCATCCACGCCCGCAGCCAGCGCGGCCTGAATCAGACCGCCTTCCTGGCGCTTGCCGGGACGCTGGCCCTTAACAGCCTGCCGGCCCCTGTGCTGCCCACCGCGGCTGCCACGCTGCTGCCGTTGCGGGCGGCCATCTCGGCCCTTCGCACCAGTGGATTTGTGGGAGTCCTGCGGCTTGCCCGCCGGCGACTTATCCCCGGACTTGCTGCGGGAACGGAAACCACCACTCATTGAAACTTCACCTCGGCATCCTTGCCTAGTCCGCGGGCCCAATCGGCCGCATTCATCATCTTCTTTCCCGGAGGCTGGATTTTACCCAGCTGGACTGGCTGCGTACCGGTACCGATGAATACGGCGTTCTTGGCAATGTGCAGCTGCCCTGGTTCTAATTCCTGTGGAACCGCCACCTCTTCTATGAGGCTGACCGGTCCAATCTTCACGCGGGCCTCGTCCCACATGGTCCATGCACCCGGCCCAGGCGTGTGTGCGCGAATGTGCCGATCGATAGCAAAGGCAGGCTGTGACCACTCCACGCGGGCCTGCGCGGTAGAGATTTTCGGCGCATAGGTAGCCTCGCCCTGCTGCGGCTGTGCCTCCAGCTGTCCCGCCGCTAGGCCATCCATGGTGGCCACGAGCAGATCGCCGCCGGAATAGGCAAGGCGCGTCAACAGGTCATCGGCAGTATCGGTGCCTTTAATCTCCTCCGTCACGGTGCCGAGCACCGGGCCCGTATCCAGGCCCTCTTCGATGCGGAAGGTTGATGCGCCGGTAACGTCATCGCCTGCGGCAATGGCAGCCTGCACCGGGGCCGCACCGCGCCATGCCGGAAGCAAGGAAAAGTGCAGGTTTACCCAGCCATGCTGTGGTAGTTCCAGGAGGTCTTTTGTCACCAAGTTGCCGTAGGCCACCACCGGAATCGCCTCTGGTTGCAAATCCTTTAAGCGGGCACGCAGCGCCTGACCGTCCTCGGAGTCAGGGCGCAGGGTGGTTGGGGTCAATACTTCAATGCCATGTTCTTGGGCGAGCGCCTTCACTGGGCTCGGGTGAAGAGTGCGGCCGCGGCCCTTCTTCGCGTCTGGGCGAGTAATTACCGCCACCACCTCGTGCGACGAGGCAAGTAGCTTTTCCAAGGCCACAACGGCTGGCTCAGGGGTACCGGCAAAAATGATCCGCATGCGGGGAAACTCTCCTCTTAATATCGTTCAAAATACTAGGCTACAACGCCGCAACGCTGCCGCCACAGCGAGTGGGCTACGAGGCGTTAAACCACTCGGATTCACGGATGGCGCGCATGGTCTCCTTGCGCACTGGTGCCTCCAAGCGTTGTAGGAAGAGCACCCCATCGAGGTGATCGGTCTCATGCTGGATGCACCGAGCCATCAGTCCTGAGGCCACCATGGACACAGGGCGCCCCTCAATATCCAGGCCAGACACAAAAACCCGGTTGAACCGCGTGGTTTCCGCGCTAATCCCCGGAATGGATAGGCATCCTTCCGGGCCTGTTTGCTGCTGCTCTCCCACCGGAGTCCAGACCGGGTTAACAATCGCCCCGCGCAGCCCAGATTGGGTATGCGAGCAGTCATAGACAAAGATGCGCTTCAAAATCCCCACCTGATTAGCCGCCAGCCCTACTCCCCCGGCTTTATCCATGGTCTCGAGCATATCGCTCGCCAAAGCGCGCAGACCGGCATCAAATCTACTAATTTCCTCCGCGCGGCTGCCCAAGACTGGGTCGCCGTAGATACGCAGCTCTCGAAGGGACATGGCAATCACACCTTTCTCATGGCACCGTGACCAAACCGGCCGGTGGTGGCGGCTTCCTCCGTCGAGATTAGCGCATGAGCGCCTACGGCCCCGATATGGCTAACCCACGTGGATGGGGTCAACCACGATGCGCAAAGGCAGGTCATCCTTGCGGGCGCTGCGCGCGGCGTTGGCGCTGCGCAATGCCCGCCCCAATTGGGAACGCGGCCCCAGCGGGGTGCGCACGACCAGTCGCTGCGGTGGGCCAAAGCGCTGGCTATCGTAGTCACCAGGCAGGCTCTGCCCCGGTGGAAGGGGAACTGGGCCCAAGACCTCCGCGTGGTCTGGAAGATCCACAAGCTCGGCAAAGCCATCTAGGGATGCATCCGCACCGTCGATGGCAGCAAAATGCACCGCGGGTGGGAAGCGCACTTCGCGCCGGGCAGCAAGCTCTGCCGCGGCCGCGCCCACCATATCCCAACGCAGGAAATGCTGGACTACGGTAAGAGACTCATCGGCGGCTAGGATTACTCGACCACCCTTGAAATGCGGCTGCACCAAGGTAGCCGCCTGCGCCCACTTCGCTAGGGTATCCTCCGTGGCGCGCAGGTCTTGCCGGTTGAGCAATGCCCCGGCATCCAAGAGCAACGCCGCGCCATAGGCTCCATCGTTTACTCTCGGTTCCGCACCAGGGGTGGCAATGACCAGCGCCGGCGCATTGTCTACCGCATCGAGCACCTTGTTTCCACCCGAGACCACCACCCGCGTATTGGGAAAGGCCCGGCCCATTTCTTCCGCAGTGCGCTCCGAGCCCAACACGATGGCCCGCAGGCGCGGGGACCCGCATTCAGTGCACCGATGCCGCGCCTCAATGCGACCACACCAGCGGCAGGTAGGCATTCCCGCCTCTTCCGAGCCCGCGCTTGCCGACGCCCCCTTGGGCGGCAGCCCCAATGGCCCATTGCAATGCCGGCAGCGAGCCGGCGCTCGGCACTGGCCACAGGCCAAAATGGGTGCATACCCCTTGCGCGGTACCTGCACCAGCACCGGCTCTCCCCTATCCAGCGCCTGGTGGGCGGCTTGGAAGGCCTGCGCCTGTACTTTTGTGGTACCGCCCTGGAGGTCGCGCGCGATAGAAAGACCGAACGACCCCACCGCCTCGATAGCCGGGCAACGCGCCGTTATGGTTTGCTCTTTGGCCACCACGTCGTGCGCCCATCCTGATTCCACGAGGAGCTGTGTCTCCGCCGTCCGCGAATGGTTGGCCAAAACCATGCTGCAGCCTTCGAAGGCTGAGCGGGTGGTGAGTACTTCCCTCGCATGGACATAGGGCTTGAGGTTGTCGACCAAATTATCATTGCCATCATCAAGGATCACCGCCAGCTGCAGGTCTTTGACCGGGGCAAAGGCGGCAGACCTGGTGCCAATGACCACGCGCGCTTGGCCCACTAGTGCGGAGAGATAGCGGCGGTAGCGCGCCTGCGGGCCCATGCTATTAGTCAGCACCGTTATCTGCTTTGCGCCAAGTACCTGGCGAAGCGCGGCGTCTAAGGCATCGACGCTCTTTTGGTCCGGGGCGACGAGGAGAACTCCGCCACCGCCAAGCGCCACTTTGGCAGCGAGTGCAGCCAGCGCATGTGCCCAATCATCGCCCGGGGCGATTTGCCAAGCGGCACGGGCGAGCTTGCCGGCCAGAATCGAATCGACAAAAGCCTCGCCATGCTGGTACGCCGACCACCCTGATAGGTCGGGCTCGCTCGTGGTGCCGAGCTCCTCCCACGGGGTTTCCAGGTCGGATTCCTCCGCCTTGGCGTGCCGCGGCGGGATAGCGGAGCGGATAATGTCTGAGCGCACGCCGCCGTAGCGGTCTGCCAGGGCGTCGCCAAGCCGGGCCAGCTGCGGCGGATAAACCTGGAAGGGTGAGATGATGCGCTCGATAAAGCGCAGGTTGCCCCCAAATTCAGAATCATGCCGGCGTTCTAAGACAATCGCGTCCACCAAGCGCCCGTTGAAGCGGATACGCACCTTAATCCCCGGTTGGACTTCTTCCGAGTCCGCCTCTTCGACGAGGTAATCAAACCCTCGGTCTAGGTGCGCAACCCCTAAAAGAGGCAACACCCGCGCAACCGGCTTCCGGGTGGCGGGTGTTTTCTTAGGCATAGGCCTCGATTCTACAGACCAGCGGCAGCACGCAATGCTTCCACTCGGTTCAACTGCTCCCACGGCAGCTCAACGTCGGTGCGACCAAAGTGTCCGTAGGCGGCAGTTTGCGCATAGATGGGGCGCAATAGGTCGAGCTCGCGAATGATAGCGGCCGGGCGCAGGTCAAATACCTGATCTACCGCAGCCTGGATATTCGCATCGCTCAGGCCTTCCTTGGCGGTACCGAAGGTCTCCACGTACAAGCCGACCGGCTTGGCGCGGCCGATTGCATAAGCCACCTGAACCTCAGCGCGATCTGCCAAGCCCGCGGCCACGATATTCTTAGCCACCCAGCGCATGGCATAAGCAGCGGAACGGTCCACCTTGCTCGGGTCCTTGCCAGAGAACGCGCCGCCGCCGTGGCGAGCCATGCCGCCGTAGGTATCGACGATGATCTTGCGGCCGGTAAGACCGGCATCGCCCATCGGACCGCCAAGGATGAAGGAACCGGAAGGGTTGACCAACAAGGTCGTGTCTTCGGTGTAGTACTTCTCCAAGCCGGCGTCCTTGATAACCCATTCCAGGACCTCACTGCGCAAGGGGCCTTCCAACCAAGCGCTATCGACCTCGGCATCGTGCTGCGTGGAAATGACCACGGTATCCAGGTGGGACGGCTCATTGTCGTCGGTGTAGGCAAAGGTCACCTGGGTCTTGCCATCCGGGCGGAGGTGATCGACGATACCTTCCTTGCGCACCTGCGTCAGGCGGCGGGACAGGCGGTGCGCCAAAGCGATGGGCAGTGGCATGTACTCAGCGGTCTCATTGGAGGCATAGCCGAACATCAGACCCTGGTCGCCTGCGCCAGCGGTATCGTTTTCGGCGTCATAGTCCTCGTCATGGGCGCGGGCTTCAGTGGAGTTGTCTACTCCAGCGCCAATTTCCTGGGACTGCTCGCCAATGGCGATATTCACGCCACAGGTGTTGCCATCAAAGCCGACTTCCGAAGAAGTAAAGCCGATGGATTTAAGTGTGTCACGCACCAGCGCCGGGATTTCTACGTATGCCTCGGTGCGAACCTCGCCCACCACGTGAACCTGGCCGGTGGTCACCAACGTCTCGACGGCGACTCGGGATGCTGGATCCTTTTCCAGCAGGGCATCAAGGATGGCGTCAGAAATGGCGTCACAAATCTTATCGGGATGGCCTTCCGTAACGGACTCGCTGGTAAAAAGACGAGTTGCCACTGCAGCGTTATCAGTCACAAAAACTTCCTTCGTTCTCACTGTTGATTCGATGCTGTGGGTTTCTACGCCCAAGCCTAATACCTCGCAATCCTAGACCAAGCGGTCTATAAATGCAATTTTAGTTGTCTACACCTGAAACATTTCATTCACGGCCAAAAGAATCTGAGCGGCGACAACCTGCTTCGAGCCATGCTCCACGCGTTGTGGCGCGCTATCCGGACGTAAAATCCATCCCTCATTGGACTTTTGGCCAAAGGTTCTTCCGCGCCCGACCTCATTGGCCATGAGCACGTCGCAGCCCTTACGCGCAAACTTCTCCTGGGCATAGTCCAAGGCGGACTTCTGGGCATCACCGGTTTCGGCGGCGAACCCCACAATTACGCACTCGGCAGGGACCTCCGAGCGCTCGCGCGCAGCGACGAGCCCTTTGAGCACATCCGGGTTTTCCACCAGATGGAGCGTCGAGAGTGCATCGTCTGCCTGTCCCTTCTTCATCTTTGATTCGGCAACCTCCGCGGGACGGAAGTCAGAGACTGCAGCGGCCATGATCACCACGTCCGCATCGCGGGACTCCTCGCGCATGGCATCCTCCAACTCACGGGTGGAGACAATGTGCCGTAGCTTCGCGCCGCTTGGCACAGGAAGCTGGGCGGTATTACCCGCAACGATGGTGACCTCGGCGCCCATCTGGGCGGCCCATTCCGCGAGCGCGAATCCCTGCCTGCCGGAAGAGCGATTGCCCAAGTATCGGACCGGATCAAGTTCTTCCTGGGTACCGCCGGCTGATATGACGACCTTCTTGCCCTGCCAGGTGTGCTGCACTCGATAGCCCGCCAGTTCAGTACGGACAATCTCCGCGATCTGTTCTGGCTCCGGCAGACGACCTGGGCCAGAATCCTTGCCGGTAAGGCGGCCGTGGGCGGGCTCGATGACGGTGATACCGCGGCGTCGCAAAGTAGCCACGTTGTCCTGCGTAGCGGGGTTATGCCACATCTCAGTGTGCATGGCCGGGGCCACAATAACCGGGCACGTCGCGACCAATACGGTCGCCGTGAGCAAATCGTCTGCTCGGCCTGCAGCCAAGCGCGCGATAAGATCCGCGGTGGCGGGCGCAATGACCACAGCATCCGCATGCTGTCCTACGTTGACGTGCTGCACCTCATCCACGGCCTCAAACACGCTCGTGGCGACGGGGTGGCCGGATAGAGCCTCAAACGTAGCCGCACCCACGAAGTTCAGTGCACTTTCCGTGGGGACAACGCGAACGTCATCGCCCGCTTCCTTGAGATTGCGCACGAGGTGGCACGCCTTGTAGGCCGCAATGCCGCCAGCGACGCCGAGAACAATATTGCGAGAGGAATCTTTATCAGTCACACCGCACGATGGTACCTGCCGACATAGAGAAAGGCTCCACCCGCCGCAACCAAGAGGTACACCCCAATTCGGGAATGCACTTCCGTGGCGGCGCGTGGAGCCTTAAAGCTATTACACGCTTAGTGCTAGCTACTTGCCTTCCTCGTGGTCAAGCAGGCCAGCATCAATCTCGCGCAATGCGATGGACAAAGGCTTTTCGCCTGGCTCTGGGGTAACCAGCGGGCCTACGAACTCGAAGACACCTTCATCCTGCTCTTGGTAGTAGCTATTGATCTGGCGTGCGCGCTTAGCGGCAAAGATGACCAAAGCGTACTTAGAGGAAACCTTGTCCAAAAGCTCATCGATCGGGGGATCGGTAATGCCGATCGGATCATCAAATACTGGTTCCGCCTTTGCGGCTTCAGTGTTAGAAGGGGTGGTCACGTTAGTCACATGCACCTTTACATTGATTGAAGATGGTCAAAAAGGAGGTCTATGCCCGCAGGATATCACTAATGGCAGATACTGCCTCGTCCAGATCCTCGTTCACAACGACGTGGTCGAACTCGTCCTGTGCGGCTAGTTCCTCATGCGCAGTTTGCAACCTACGGTCAATGACGTCTTGCGGCTCGGTAGCGCGGCCGGTGAGCCGCTCCACAAGTACCTCCCATGATGGGGGTGCCAAAAAGACCAGGTCTGCCTCCGGCAGTGCTTTCTTTACACTCCGGGCACCCGCGAGATCCACCTCAACGAGTACTGGGCGGCCAGCGGCCAAAGCTTCCTCTACCGGCTGGGCGGGCGTTCCAGAGCGTTGCAATCCGCCGTGGATATCAGCCCATTCGAGCATCTCCCCGGCATCAATTCGCTCCTGGAAGGTTTCTGGGGTGACGAAGAAATAATCGACACCGTCCTGCTCCCCGGGGCGGGGCTGGCGCGTGGTCATAGACACGCTGAAGTACAGCCCCTCGACGTCACTGCGCAGACGCGAAACTACGGTGGATTTTCCCACTGCGGAAGGCCCCGCCAGAACGACGAGGCGCCCGCGTGCAGTTGCGTCAGCCATGGTTGTGACTATTCGCCGTAACCGAAACGCTCGAGGAGAGCACGACGCTGACGCTCACCCAGGCCGCGCAGACGACGGGTCTGAGCAATCTCCAGGTCTTCCATGATTTCCTTAGCCTTGACCTTGCCAACCTTCGGCAGAGCCTCGAGGAGCGCAGTAACCTTGGTCTTGCCGATGATCTCATCGGTCTCAGCCTTTTCGAGCACGTCTTTCAGGTCGGTCTCGCCGCGCTTGAGCGCAGCCTTGAGCTCGGCGCGAGCCTTGCGGGCCTCAGCGGCCTTTGCGAGAGCTTCCTTGCGCTGCTCATCAGTCAACTTTGGAAGGGCCACGGGTTTCCTCCGATTCATTAGATTGATTCTGTTACGTCTAGTACTTGGTACCAGATTACGGTTGCCTAACGCAGTTAATACACCGCGGAAAGTTATTAATAACCTTCGAGCAAACCGACTTCTGGTAATCCTAGCACTGCTCATTGAACGGTGACGATTAACGGGTCCAAAAGCACGCCTATTTTAGCACGTCACCGCACATACCTTAAACAAAGTACCAGGTAAACGGCGCGGCTGTTAATCAGCCGCGCCGCCCCTATTAGTCCCGGAACTCTGCCACTACCTGAGCAACCGCTTTGCGCAGGTCAGCGACACCAGGACCTTGCTCGAGTACTGCTCGAGACACATTGGCGAATCCCAGCGATGGATGAGCAGAAACAATGCCGTTCACCTGCTTTGGGCCAGCGCCCTGGGCGCCAACGCCGGGCAGAAGAACCGGACCATTGAGCGCATCGAGGCGCGGCGGATTGTCCAACGTAGCGCCGACGACTACGCCGACATCGCCCGGCTTGCCAGACTTGTGCGCCTCGACATTGAACGCGGCGCATTCATCGACGACGCCTTGAGCGATGGTGCTCTCCTCGCCCACCGGGACCGATTGGATGGCACGTGCCTCCGGGTTGGAGGTAGCCGCCAGGACGAATACACCGCGGCCGGTTTCTTCGGCCTTGGTGAATACCGGCCCCAAGGCGCCAACGCCTAGATAGGGGGACACTGTCACGGAGTCTGCGCGCAGCGGCGAACTATCGCCGAGCCACGCATCTGCATAGCCGGCCATGGTGGAGCCAATATCGCCGCGCTTGGCATCGGCAACAGTAAGGCACCCCGCTTCCCGCAGGGAAGCCAGGACTTCTTCTAGGACCGCAAAGCCCTGGGAGCCAAAGCGCTCAAAGAAGGCAACCTGTGGTTTTACCAAGGCGGCGGTATCGCTAAAGGCTTCAACGCAGCGCATGCTAAAGGTCCGCAGACCTTCAGCGGTAGGCTCCAGTCCCCACTTGTCCAAGAGATATGGGTGTGGGTCGATGCCAACGCACAGGCGCCCACGTTCCTGACCGGCTTCTTCTAGCCGCTCGCCAAATCCTTTAGTGCTGTGGGCCATGCTCAAGCTCCTGGAGTGCGCGTACCTGCAGGTTGCCAATGCGCATAGCTTCGATGCCCTGAACAGCTGCGGTTACACCCTGCACGGTGGTCACCAGTGGGATCTCCATGTGTACGGCGGCGGCGCGGATATCGTAGCCATCGTGGCGGGCACCGGCGGAGCCAGCTGGAGTATTAAGAATCCAGTCGATTTCGCCGTTGAAAATCTTATCCACGATGGACTCTTCGCCTTCCTTGGCCTCAGAGACCTTGGCGGCAACCTCGCACTCGATACCGTTGCGGCGCAGCATCTGGGCGGTGCCGGCGGTAGCGACGATGTTGTAGCCCATGTTGGCCAGGCGCTGAATCGGGAAGATCAGGGTGCGCTTGTCGCGGTTGGCAACAGAAACGAAGACGGTGCCCTCCGTGGGCGGCACGGCGAAGGCTGCAATTTCGCCCTTGGCATAGGCCGCGCCAAAGTTGGTAGCCAAGCCCATGATCTCACCGGTGGACTTCATCTCTGGCGAGAGCAGCGTATCGAGCAGGCTGCCATCGGGACGGCGGAAGCGGTTGAATGGCAAGACTGCTTCCTTGACGGCAATCGGGTGCTCCAGCGGCAAAGAACCACCGTCGTATTCGGAAGGAATCATGCCTTCGGCGCGCAGGTCGGCGATGCTCGAGCCCATCATGACGCGAGAAGCTGCCTTTGCCAGTGGTACGCCGGTGGCCTTGGAGACGAACGGCACGGTACGGGAAGCACGTGGGTTGGCCTCGATGACGTAGAGGATGTCATCCTTCAAGGCGAACTGGACGTTCATCAGGCCCTTGACGCCAATGCCCTCGGCGAGCAAGCGGGTGGACGTGCGGACCTTTTCAATGTCCTCGGGTCCGAGCGTCATCGGTGGCAGCGCACAGGAGGAGTCACCGGAGTGAATACCGGCCTCCTCGATGTGCTCCATGACGCCGCCCAGGTAGACCT
Organism: Corynebacterium sp. ACRPE; assembly: GCF_022347435.1. NCBI lineage: Bacteria > Bacillati > Actinomycetota > Actinomycetes > Mycobacteriales > Corynebacteriaceae > Corynebacterium > Corynebacterium sp. ACRPE. The sequence continues at coordinate 27,328 of NZ_JAKRNA010000008.1, forward strand.
CGTTGCCGTCGCACAGTGCATCAACGTCAATCTCGATGGCGGAATCCAGGAAGCGGTCCACCAGAACCGGGTGGTCCGGAGACAGCTCGGTGGCACGCTCGATGTAGTCTTCCAGCGCCTTTTCGTCGTAGACGATTTCCATACCGCGGCCGCCCAGCACGTAGGACGGACGAACCAGTACTGGGTAGCCGATGGAGGAAGCAACCTCGCGGGCCTCCGCGAAGGAGGTGGCGGTGCCGTATTCCGGTGCTGCCAATTCTGCCTCATCGAGGACCTTGCCAAATTCGCCGCGGTCCTCGGCAGAGTCGATAGCTGCGGGGCTGGTGCCCACAACCGGAACGCCTGCCTCCTCCAGGCGGGCAGCGAGGCCCAGCGGAGTCTGGCCACCTAGCTGGACAATCACACCGGCGACGTCACCGGAAGCGGCCTCCGCGTGGTAGACCTCCATAACGTCCTCGAAGGTCAGCGGCTCGAAGTAGAGGCGGTCTGCGGTGTCATAGTCGGTGGAGACGGTCTCCGGGTTGCAGTTGACCATGACGGTCTCATAGCCCTGCTCCGAAAGCTCAAGGGCCGCGTGAACACAGGAGTAGTCAAACTCGATACCTTGACCAATGCGGTTCGGTCCGGAGCCCAAAATGATGACCTTGCCCTTAGAGCCTTCCGGTGCCGGGCGAACCTCGGTCTCGGCATCCGGGTCGAGCTCATAGGAGCTGTAGTGGTACGGGGTTTGTGCCTCGAATTCGCCGGCACAGGTATCTACGGTCTTGTACACGGGGCGAATGCCCATGCGCCAGCGCAGGCTGCGTACGCCATCCTCGCCGTTGAATTCGGGGCGAAGGGCGGCAATCTGGGCGTCGGAAAGCCCAAAGACCTTGGCCTCGCGCAGCAGCTCCTCGGTGAGCACTGGGGCGTCGATAAGCTCCTGGCGGAAGGCCACCAACGTGGCCAGCTCAGCGATGAACCATGGGTCAACGCCGGAAGCCTCGTGGACCTCGTCCACAGAGGCTCCAAGGCGAAGGGCCAGCTCGATGTCGTACATGCGGCCCTCGGTTGGGCGCTCCAGATCCTTGAGCACGGCCTGCAGGTCGGTGGCACGCTCGCCGGCGAAGTACTCATCCGGCTTGGTCCAGAAGCCATTGGGCTTGTTTTCCAAAGAACGCATGACCTTGTTCAGGCCCGCGATGTAGTTACGACCGATGCCCATGGCCTCGCCCACGGACTTCATGGTGGTGGTCAAGGTGTCGTCAGCACCTGGGAACTTCTCAAAAGCAAAGCGTGGGGCCTTGACAATGACGTAGTCCAGGGTCGGCTCGAAGGCTGCCTTGGTCTCGCCGGTGATGTCGTTTTGTACCTCGTCCAAGGTGTAGCCAATGGCGAGCTTGGCCGCCAGCTTGGCAATCGGGAAACCGGTGGCCTTGGAGGCCAGTGCGGAGGAACGGGACACGCGCGGGTTCATCTCGATGACGATGATGCGGCCGTCTTCCGGGTTAACCGCGAACTGGATATTACAGCCGCCAGTATCGACGCCGACCTCGCGGATGATGGCAATGCCCAAGTCACGCATCTTCTGGAACTCACGGTCAGTAAGCGTCAGCGCCGGGGCGACGGTGACGGAATCGCCGGTGTGCACGCCTAGGGCATCGACGTTTTCGATGGAGGCAACGACCACGACGTTGTCATCGCCATCGCGCATGAGCTCGAGCTCGTATTCCTTCCAGCCCAGGATGGATTCCTCAATGAGCACGTTGGCCTCAGGGGACGCGGCCAAGCCGCCGCCGGCAATGCGGTCCAGGTCCTCATTATTGAAGGCCAGACCGGAGCCCAAGCCACCCATGGTGAAGGAGGGGCGGACTACGACGGGCAGGCCGAGCTTATCGACGGTCTCGTGGACCTCATCCATGTTGTGGCACACAGCGGAGCGGGCGGACTCACCGCCGATGGAGGCTACGATGTCCTTGAACTTCTGGCGGTCCTCGCCGCGCTCGATGGCGTCAATATCGGCGCCGATGAGCTCGATGCCGTACTTGTCCAAAATTCCTTGGCGGTCGAGCTGAACAGCGGCGTTCAGCGCGGTCTGGCCGCCCAGGGTAGCCAGCACGGCGTCGATGGGGTGTCCCTCTTCGCGCTCCTTGACCAGAATCTTTTCGATGTATTCCGGCTCAATGGGCTCCACGTAGGTGTGGTCCGCAAACTCAGGGTCGGTCATGATGGTGGCCGGGTTGGAGTTGACCAGCGTTACGCGCAGGCCCTCCTCCTTGAGCACGCGGCAGGCCTGGGTACCGGAGTAGTCGAACTCACAAGCCTGGCCGATGACGATCGGGCCGGAGCCGATGACCAGGACGTGGTTGATGTCGTTGCGCTTTGGCATAGTTATTCTTCCTTTTCCTGGTTGTCTACTTATTTGGGGTGTGGTTAGCCATCAGTTCTTCAAACTGATCAAATAGCGGGTTGGCATCGTGCGGGCCGGCCGCGGATTCTGGGTGATACTGCACGGAGTAGGCCATGCCGTTGCGCAATGCCACGCCCTCGACAGTGTCGTCGTTGAGGCAGATGTGGGTGACCTGCGCGGGACCGAAATCGGTAGCGAACTCGGCGTCCTTGCTGTTGAGGTCATAGCCTTCCGGAGCCTTCAGCGCGAAGCCGTGATTCTGAGAGGTGATATCAATCTTGCCGGTCACGTTATTGCGCACCGGCACGTTGATGCCACGGTGGCCGAACTTCATCTTGTAGGTGTCCAGGCCAAGCGCGCGGCCCAGGAGCTGGTTGCCAAAGCAAATGCCGAAGAACGGAATCTTGGCTTCGAGCACCTGCTTGATGATGCCCACCATTTCATCGGCGGTAGCCGGGTCGCCCGGGCCGTTGGAGACGAAGACGCCATCCGGGTTATAGGACTTCACCTTGTCAAAGGAGGTATTTGCGGGCACGACGATGGTTTCGATGCCGCGCTGGGAAAAGTGGCGCGGGGTTGCGGTCTTCACGCCCATGTCGAAGGCAACGACGGTGTACTTCTTCTCCCCTACGGCCTCGACCGTGTACGGCTCGTCGGTAGATACCTCTGCGGCTAGGTCGGCGCCTTCCATGGAGTCCTGGGACTTAACTTCCTTGAGCAACTCCTCGACCGGGCGCTTTGCATCTTCGCCGGAGAACAGGCCGGCGGCAATGGAGCCGTAGTTGCGCAGGTGGCGAACCAAGGTGCGGGTATCGATGCCGCGGATGCCAATGACACCCTGCTTTTCCATCTCTTCGCTCAGGCTGCGCTCTGCACGCCAGTTGGATACGCGCTGCGCGAGGTCGCGGATGACGAGGCCCGCAACCCAGATGTGGTTGCCGTGGGACTCATTGTCCTCGTCGTTCCAACCGGTATTGCCAATGTGCGGCGCTGCGGAAACCACAATCTGGCGGTGGTAAGACGGGTCCGTCATGGTCTCCTGGTAGCCGGTCATCGCCGTGGTGAATACGGCCTCGCCCAAGGTGGTGCCGGTGGCGCCAAAGCCATAACCGCGGAAGGTACGCCCGTCCGCGAGAACGAGGATTGCTGGGGTTCTATCAGTCACGTCGTGGCCTTTCTCTGCCATATAGGTGGTCTCAGTGTGCAAGGTTAGTCTTCTTCGGAGGCTGCCAAGTCAAAAGTGACGGCACCTCGCAAAATGGTGTGGGTAACACGGGCGCCAAATTCTTCGCCAGCGTACGGGTTGTTTTCGGACTTGGAGGCCAGCTTGGCGGAATCAGAAACCCAGTGGTGGTCTGGGTCCACGATGGTCAAGTTAGCTGGCTCGCCCTCCGCGATGGGGCGGCCATGGCCCGGCAGGCGGGTGATTTCTGCGGGGCGCTCGGACATCACGCGGGCGACAAAGCGCCAATCGGCCAGGCCGGTCTCGACGAAAATCTTGGCGATGACAGCCAAGGAAGATTCCAGTCCCAACATGCCAGGGCGGGCGTTTTCAAACTCCACGCACTTGTCTTCGGAGCCGTGCGGGGCGTGGTCGGTGGCAACGCAGTCGATGGTGCCGTTGAGCAGCGCCTCGCGCAGCGCCTCGGTATCGCGCTGTTCGCGCAGCGGCGGGTTGACGCGGAAGAGGCCATCGTAGGTGCGCAGCTTGTCATCGGTCATCAATAGGTGGTGCGGGGTTACCTCGGCGGTGAGAGGAATATCCTGCTCCTTCGCCCACTTCAGCAGCTCCACGGTGCCCTGGGTCGAGGCGTGGCAGATGTGCACGCGGTTGCCGTAGTCGCGCGCCAATAGGGCGTCGCGGGCCACGATGGATTCCTCGGCCACGCGCGGCCAGCCGCGCAGGCCGAGCCTGGCCGCGGTCTCGCCTTCATGGGCGGAAGCGCCGCCGGTCATGCGGTCATCCTCGGCGTGCTGAGCCAGCAGCACGTCCATGCCCTTGGCGTATTCCAAAGCACGACGCATTAGCTGCGGATCCTGGACGCACTTGCCGTCATCGGAGAACATGCGCACCTTGGCGTCCGAACGAGCCATCATGCCGAACTCTGTAAGGGTCTTGCCTTCCAAGCCCTTGGTAATGGAGCCCACCGGGTGGACGTCGCACAGCGCCAGTGCTTGGGACTTGGCCCATACGGACTCAGCGATGATCGGCTGGTCGGTCACTGGGTTGGTATTAGCCATGGTGAACACTGCAGTGAAACCGCCTTTGGCGGCAGCCTTGGAGCCGGTCTCGATGGTCTCGGTATCCTCGCGACCAGGCTCGCGCAGGTGCACGTGCATATCCACCAGACCTGGCAAGAGCACGTTGCCCTGGCCGTCGATGACCTGTGCATCCTCGGCTTCTGCCGTGGCGCCGATGGCAGCGATGATGCCGTCCTTGACCACGACATCGGTGGGCTCACCTTCGCCGTAGAGGCGCACATTCTTAATCACCAGTGGGGATTCCGCCGGCGCGGAAAGGCGACCGGTTTCCGGGTAAGTAGTCATTGTCTCTCCCTATAGTTGAGTGTGGGCCGCGGTTTTAGATGCCGGCGTTTCCGCCATTGGTCAGCAGGGTAAACAGCACCGCCATGCGGGCGTGTACACCGTTGTGTACCTGCTGTAGGACCGCAGTTTTGTCCAAATCTGCGACGCCATAGTTAATCTCCATGCCGCGCAGCATCGGGCCTGGGTGCATGACGATGGCGTCCTTGTGCATGGCCGCCGCGCGGTCTTTAGACAGACCAAAGAGGTTGGCGTATTCGCGGTGGGAGGGGAAAAAGCCGCCATTCATGCGCTCTTGCTGCACGCGCAGCATCATGATGACATCGGCGTCTGCGACTTCCGCATCAAAGTCATACGACACACGCACCGGCCAATTCTCTACCCCAAAGGGCATGAGGGTGGCTGGGCCCACGAGAGTTACCTCAGCGCCGAGAGTGTTAAGCAAATCTACGTTGGAGCGCACGACGCGCGAGTGCAGGCAATCGCCCACAATCTTTACCTTCAGGCCGGCAAAGCCTTCGTCACTGTGCAGTCCCAGGCGCTGGCGCATCGTGACGGCGTCGAGAAGCGCCTGCGTTGGGTGCTGGTGCGCGCCGTCGCCCGCGTTGATCACTGAAGGTCCCTTGCCGTTAGGGGCTACCCACTGGGCCAGCTGCTGCGGCGCACCAGAGGAAGGGTGGCGCATGATGATCGCATCGGCGCCGATGGCGGCCAAGGTAAGGCCCGTATCCTTCAGGGACTCGCCCTTCTTTACCGAGGAGGTAGAGGCGGACAGGTTAATGACGTCCGCGGACATCCACTTGCCGGCCGTTTCAAAGGAAGAGCGGGTGCGGGTGGAGTTTTCATAAAAGAGGGTATAAATGGTCCGGCCCCGCAGGGTCGGCAGCTTCTTTACCTCGCGGCCTTCGAGGGCCTCGCGGAAGCGATCCGCTTCATCCATTAGACCGATAATTTCGCTTCGGTCCAGCTCTGCCATATCGATGAGGTGCTTCATGGTTATGCCTCCCCCGTTTCAGAGCCAGCTCCACTAGTAGTAGCGGCGGCTCGGGTCAATACGACCGCATCCCGGCCGTCAATCTCGCTGTTGTATACGGTGACATCTTCTTCTCGCGCGGTGGGCAGATTCTTACCCACATAATCGGCGCGGATAGGAACCTCGCGGTGGCCGCGATCTACCAGGACGGCCAGCTGAATGATGTCCGGACGGCCTACGTCACTCAACGCGTCCAAGGCGGCGCGGATAGTGCGGCCGGAATACAGCACATCATCGACCAAAATAACAGTGGCGCTATCGATGCCACCGGTGGGAATGGTCGTCGGTTGGAGTGCGCGATGCGGCTTTCCTAGCAGGTCATCGCGGTAGAGAGTGATATCGAGGGAGCCCCATGGGACTGCAACCCCGGAAAATTCTTCAATCTTGTGCGCTAGGCGCTGAGCAAGGGGCACGCCACCAGAGGGAATGCCAAGCAGAATGACCCGCGGTGCGTCCGCGGAATCGAGCGCCGTTTTTTCAATGATCTGGTGCGCGATGCGTGCAACGGTACGCGAAACATCATCGGAGCTTAAAAGCTCTAGCTTGTTCGCGGCAGCGTCAGTTCCACTCATCGTGACCTCCTTCCCCGCCTCACGGTGCGGTCTTTAAAGGATGCCGGTTGATGGTCTCAAAAATGTCTATGCTGTTAGACACAAGATACTCTAGCACCTTCCCCACCATTTGGGTGAGGGCGAAAAGAAGGAGGCACTTCACACAGTGAGTTTTTCCGCCGAACACATAGTCCCCGCCCCGCGCGAGCAGGTCTGGCAATGGCATACCCGCCAAGGCGCTTTAACCCGTCTGAACGCCCCCTTTGCATTCATGAAGCCCATCCAGCAGGCAGAGAATCTGGGCGATGGCACCTCCATCCTGGGCCTTCCGGGAGGCCTGCGCTGGACCGCGCAGCATAGACTTTCCCAGTACCGCGAGGGCTATGAGTTCACCGATGTGTGCGTAAACTCCCCCATTCGCAAATTTGCCACATGGCAACACCATCACACCTTTGCGGATCACCCGGACGGCACGCTCGTACGCGATGAAGTTACTACCCGCATCCCTTCGGCGGCACTGGAATCGGTCTTTGCTTATCGACAGCACCAGCTCATTGAGGATCTTTCCTTTCTCCAGCGGCTTGCCGACGCCTCCTTAAACACCCAACCACTAACCATCGCCATGACCGGCTCCCGCGGCAGCGTGGGCGCAGCGCTCACCGCACAACTGCGCACCGCCGGGCACACGGTGATCCAGCTCGTGCGCGGCACGGCCAGCAAAGGTCAGCGCACCTGGCGCCCGGAGCAGCCCGATCCCGACCTCCTGCGCGGCGTCGACGTCCTCGTCCACCTGGCGGGCGAGCCCATCTTCGGCCGCTTCAATGACGAGCACAAGGCCGCCATCCGCGATTCCCGCGTTGGCCCCACCGAGCGCCTAGCCCGTCTAGCGGGCACCACGGATTCCGTCCGCACCATGGTTTGCGCCTCTGCCGTGGGCTACTACGGCTCCGACCGCGGCGATGAGATTCTCACCGAAGACTCCGCACCTGGCGAGGGCTTCCTCGCAGACGTCGTAGTCGACTGGGAGCGCGCCTGCGAGCCCGCCCGCGCCGCGGGCACCCGCGTGGTCAATATTCGTACCGGCATCGCCATGTCGGGCGGTTCCGGCCTCCTGCCACTGCTGCGCGCCCTCTTCTCTACCGGCCTAGGCGGCCCCTTCGGCGACGGTGAGTTCTGGTTCAGCTGGGTCGCCCTCGATGACCTGACGGATGCCTACTTCCGCGCCATCGTGGACGATTCGCTGGAAGGCCCGGTCAATGCGGCCTCGCCTAACCCGGTGCTCAATAAGGACTTCGTCAAAGCCCTTGGTGCCGAACTACACCGTCCGGCATTGCTCCCCGTTCCGCCCTTCGGTCCCGCAATCTTGCTGGGCAAGGAAGGCGCCCAAGAGTTGGCCTTGGCGCAACAACGCGTAAGCCCCACGGTTCTACACAAAATCGGGCATACGTTCCGCTACCCCACGATCGACACTGCTCTCGCCCACGAACTTGGCGGCGAGCGCCTATGGAGTCCCAGTAACTAGATAAGAACTTAGGTAAACTAGCAAAGGTTGACCTTTATCCCCGATTAGTACATGGATTGAGACTACTTAAGTGTCTGAAGAACCAACCCAGTATCCCGATACGCCGGTAGAGCCCGTAACTCTCGAGCGCATCGGCGAGATCTTTGCATCTGAGAACCTGGAATACCGCCTCGAAGAGCAGCCAGTGAGCGAGGAAGAAACCGTGCAGATCCTGCGCACGGGTTTCTCCAACGTCGCCATCGCCATGCAGGTGCGCGATGACGTGCTCGTGGCGGATTCCGTGTGGCGCGGCAATGTACCTTCTTCTGAGGGCGCAACCCTGTTAACGGTGCTCAACCAGTGGAACCAGCAGCACTTCGCGCCGACCCTGCGCTTCTTTGAGTCTGCCGAGAATAACCTCGCCGTCTCCGGCGTGCGCGAGATCAATATTGCCCACGGTTTGTCCCGCAATCAGATCGGCGCCTTCGTGATGTCCACGCTGGATTCTATGCTGCAGTCCTTCGCCTTCGTGGAAGAACACTACCCACAGCTCGTGACTTGGGAGGAGCACAACCATGACTAATGCCTCTACCGAAAACAATCTGCCGGAGATCACCCTTGACCGCGTTGTCGCGGCCATGCGCACCTTCGACATCGAATTGACCAAGATGGACAGCGATATTGAGGCGGCCACCGCCAACCTCAACGGCCTGCCCACCATGTTCGCGGTTCTCGATTCCGTGGTTATTGTCCGCTGCGATGTGCCTACCGACGCCGCCTATTCCAAGGCCGACGCCGGCCTCTTCCTCGCGGCTAACCAGATCAACTCCGTAGCCTTCGGCGCCCGCGCAGTTATCTCGGAGCACGATGACATGCTCGTGGTGCGCACCGAGCGCGATATCCCTGCCGCCGCCGGCATGACCGACGAGCAGCTGCAGGCTGCCCTGAAGACCGCCGTAGATGGCGTCATCCGCGGCCAGGATGCCATGGTTTCTGCCGCCGAAGAGATGGCCAAGCTTGGCTCCGAGACCGCAGCCAATGCCGGATCTGGCGACGCCGCCGCAAGCGACACCCCGCAGAGCTAAGCCGCACTAACATCCGCCGCTCTCCCCCTCTCCTTCCGCCTTAACAACGGCGCAAGGGTGACGGGGAGAGTTCTTTTTACTCTCGGCCGTTCTGGGCACATGGAGACGCGAGGATGGGCGTCGAAAGACACTGTCTTGGGCATGAAAATACCGCCCGCCACAGCTCTTCGCCATCGAGCTGGGCGGGCGGTTTAAGTATGCGGGCCGGTTTAAACCTGACTATTCCGCAGTGGGGTCCTGCTGCGCAGAACCGTCTGCTACAGCCGAGTCGTCGTCCGCGGCAGCGGAGTCCGAAGCGGTGGATGCGGAGGTATCCACGGCCGCATCATCCGCACGCTCGGACTCTACCGAGTCCTCGTCAGTCGAATCTTCGCCGTCCGCATTCGCATCGCTGCCCTGGTGTTCTGCGGACATCGGGTTTTCCGCAGAACGGGACTGCGCCACGTCATCCAACACAGCGTGGATATATGGCGCCGCTTGATCGTTGGAATACTGGGAAGCAATCTCCACGCCTTCCACGACCGCAGTAGCGGTAGGAATATCCGGGTTGAACAGCAGCTCCCACACCGATAGGCGCAGGATAGCGCGGTCAACGGCCGGGATGCGGTGCAGTTCCCAGTCCTCGGCAAGGAACCGAGAAATGGTGTCATCGATGGCATCCAGCTCTTCAGCGACGCCTTTGACAATCACCTGGGTGTATTCGGCCACAGGTGCTACCGCGTTGCGATCCTCACGTGCCAAGGCGATGCGATCCTCCACGATGGCAACGGGGTCAACGTCCCTGTTTTCTGCTTCGTAGAGGATATCGGCGGCACGACGACGTGCACGGTACCGCGCGGTGTGCCGCTTGTAGTTGATATCGCGCTTAGGGGTGTTATCAGACACAGTCAGATGCCCTAGTTGTTAACGCGGGAGAGGTACTCGCCGGTACGGGTATCGATCTTGAGAACGTTGCCGATCTCGATGAACAGCGGAACCTGGATTTCAGCACCGGTTTCCAGGGTGGCGGGCTTGGTGCCGCCGGAAGAACGGTCACCCTGCAGGCCCGGCTCGGTGTGCTCGACCTTAAGGTCTACGGAAATAGGCAGTTCTGCAAAGAGTGCCTCATCCTCGTAGAAGGAAACCTGGACGCGCATGTTTTCCAGCAGGAAGCGAGCGGCATCGCCGAACTTCTCCGGCGGGAGCTCGTACTGCTCGAAGGTCTTTTCATCCATAACAACGTAGCTGGTGCCATCGTTGTACAGGTAGGTCATATCGCGGCGGTCCACGGTAGCGGTCTCTACCTTAACGCCAGCATTCCAGGTCTTGTCCACGGTCTTACCGGAGACAACATCCTTGAGCTTGGTACGCACGAAGGCTGGGCCCTTGCCCGGCTTCACGTGCTGGAACTCAACGATCTGCATCAGTTTGTTGTCGATCTTCAGAACGAGCCCGTTCTTGAAATCAGTAGTATCAGCCATTGCGGTTAAACTCCCGAAAATTGTGGACTAAAGGTTGAAAACAATGTTTAAGCCTACCGGACAACTGCCCCTTGGGGTATTACCGGTCCCCCATTTCTTCCCCACAGTTGACAGCGGGGTGCCTTTCGGGGCCCATCGCCTGCCCTAAACCGTCAGACACGCAAGCAATCAAAGGTTTTTAACCAGCAATAACTCGCTGTACGATAAGGCTTTGCTTAATTGATTTTTCACATACCTACCAAGGATTTTTGCGATGCCTCTCAAGCAGCTCTACGCCGCGGCTACCGCTACTGGCGCAGCCCTAGCAGCACTCTCCGCCCCGCAGGCCATGGCAGCAGACGCCCAGACCGTGATGTTCGGCGATTCTGTCTTTGCCAACCCAACCTATGGCCAAGTTGGCACGACCTCGAGCCTGTCCCCTTCGGCGGGCACTACGCTATCGTCTGCCACCCACGGCATCGAAGACGCCCCGGGCGTGCCGTCCCCACAGGGTTGCCCGCAGGGTCAGAGTAATGTTGGCCGCGAATTGGGGCGGGTTTCTGGTCAGCACATAGCCAACTACGCCTGCTCTGCGGCAAAGGCCGCCGGCCAATCGCACCGTAAGGACTTCGATGAGCAGATCAACGGAGCCATTGCTAATAATGATCTCAATGGCGAAACGAAGAACGTTTTGATTCAGTTTGGCGCCAATGATCTCCAGGAAATCCTGCGCCCATCTCTTTCTTCTTCCAATCCCTACTACGACGGCATGAAGCAATCGATCCAGCGGATTCGCCACGCCGCCCCGAATGCCCGCATCACCGTTGTAGGCTATCCCGCCATCTCCGCCCGCAATGGCGCGGTATGCCCGCTGCGCACCTCCGCACCGGGATCCTCTGAAGCCGGGTTCAACATGGACTACGCGGGCCTGGTTCGCACCGGCGAGGACCAGGTCAATAGCGCCATGTACAAGGCAGCCCGCGCAAACGGCGTGCAGTACTATGACCTACGCGCCGACTCCATTGATCACGGCATGTGCGCGCCGGACAGCACCCGCTGGATTTCCGGCAAGTGGGAGTACTCCGTACCGCACAACCTCTTCAATCACCTCACGCACCTGGGCAACCGTAATGTCGCCCAGCTGCTCAACTCCAAGGTGCTGGCCCACTAGGCGGGCAGTTCAGTAAATTCCTTCGTCGCGGCGGTAATGATCTTCGGCGCACCATCGGTGATGATGAGGGTATCTTCGATGCGCACGCCGCCCTTGCCCGGAACATAGATGCCCGGCTCAATGGTCAGGGTCATGCCGGCGGCGAGCTCACCCTTACCGGTCCGTGCCGCGAACGGGGCTTCGTGGACGTCTAGGCCCACGCCGTGGCCCGTCGAATGCACAAAGTAGTCGCCATAGCCGGCGGCGGAGATGACATCGCGGCAGGCGGCGTCGACGTCGGCAAGCTTAGCGCCCGGCACCGACGCTGCCACGCCTGCCTTTTGGGCGCGGAGCACCACATCATAGATTTCCTTGGCAAAGTCATTCGCCGTGCCCACGACGTAGGTGCGGGTGCAGTCGGAATTAAACCCGCGCAGGTACGCACCGAAATCGATGGTCACAAGGTCGCCATCCTCGATGACCCGGTCATCAGCGCCATGGTGCGGCATCGCCGAGTTCGGGCCGGAAGCCACGATGGTATCGAAGCTCACTCTCTCCGAGCCGAGCATGCGCATCCGATATTCCAAATCGGCAGCCACCTGGCGCTCGGTGCGGCCGGCACGCAACTCACCGGCGGCGAGCAGATCCTCCAGCGCCTGATTAGCCAGCGCAGCAATCTCTTCCAGCTTTTCTAGCTCGATCGAATCCTTGACCAAGCGAATTTTTTCAATGACCCCGGCGATGGGAACCAAGGTAACCGACTCCGGGGCGGACTCTTCTAAGTCCTTCAGCTCAGAGACCGAGAGGTAGTCGGCTTCAAAACCGACTCGAACCGGCCCCTCAACATCGGCAAACTGCTGCAGGAGCACCTTTCCTACCGCGCGGCCCTGGATAGCCTCCAGACCGGGAACCTCGCGGGCAATTTGCGTGGTGTACCGGCCGTCGGTAGCAACCTGCGCGGTAAGGTCCTTGCGCAGCAATAGCCCGCCATTCGAGCCGGAGAATCCCGAAAGGTAGCGCACGTGCGTGAGGTGGGTGACCAGCACGGCATCGATGCGCTGGCCGGCTAGTTCCGCGGCAAGTTTGCGGCGCCGGTCACTAAAACGGGTATCTGCCAAAGCCATGATTTCATCCTTTTGGGTCGACTGCGGTGTAGAAAGTATTCACCCAGTATATCGACCCCGCCACCGCAGTTGAGCGGATTTCTTTCTAGCCAGCTGCCGCACAGCCCGTTCGTGGGGTGCCTATTGGCAGAGGTAATCCACTGCCGCCAGGTAGCCGAAGACACCCAACCCGGCGATGACGCCGCGGGCGATAGGGCTGAGATAGGAGTGATGGCGGAAGGGCTCGCGCGCATGCACATTAGAAATATGCACCTCTACGAATCCGGCGCCATCGGCTACCTCTGCCAGGGCATCCCGCAGGGCCACTGAGGTATGAGTAAAACCGCCGGGGTTGATAATTACTGGGTGGCCCGCATCCGCGGCGGCATGCACCCTCTCAATGAGCTCGCCCTCATGGTTGGACTGGAAGCACTCTACTTCTGCACCGTGCGCGGCGGCGCGCGAGGAGATCATCTCTTCTACATCCACCAGGGTGGTGGAGCCGTAGACATCCGGCTGGCGTTTTCCCAAGCGGTTCAAGTTCGGGCCGTTGAGGACAATAATCTTCATTTTCTACTCCGAAATCGCGGCGTAGGCCGCCTCTAGCTCTTCCGTGCTGGGCCCCTCGAGACGGGTGGTCTCGCCCACCCCAGTCAAGGCTACAAAGCGAATCATTCCGTCGCGGTTCTTCTTATCGTGGGTCATTGCCTCATACAGGTCCCTGAACTGGCCCGGCCTATACGTGGTCGGCAGCCCAATGCTGTCAAGAATCCGGCGGTGCTTTTCCACCAGCTCTGCGTCAATGAGGCCGCGCTCATGCGCCAGGTGGGCGATGAACATCATGCCCACGGCCACCGCGTTGCCATGGCGCCACTGATACTGTTCATGGCGCTCCACCGCATGGCCAAAGGTGTGGCCGTAGTTGAGCGTTTCCCGCAGGCCCGATTCTTTGAGGTCCTCGCCCACCACCGCGGCCTTGACCGCGATGGAGCGCGCAATAAGTTCTGGAAGGAAGCCCTGCGGGGCCACGCATGCGCCGGGGTCACTGTCATAGCGTTCAAGGATCACCGGGTCATGGATGAATCCGGTTTTGATGATTTCTGCCGAGCCAGCAATGATCTCTGCCGCGGGCAGGGTATCCAGGCGCTCGAGATCCACAAACACAGAATCTGGCTCATGAAAGGCGCCAACGAGGTTCTTGCCGGCTGCGGTATTGATACCGGTTTTGCCGCCGACGGCCGCATCAACCATGGCCAATAGCGTGGTAGGCGCCTGAATGACCTTGATGCCGCGCATCCACCCAGCCGCAGCGAACCCAGCCAAATCGGTGGTGGCGCCGCCGCCGAGGCCGATAATGACGTCACGGCGGTTAAAGCCCTTTTCCCCCAGCTGATCCCATACGCCACCGATGACGCTGAGTTGCTTGGCGGCCTCGGCATCGGGGACGTCGATAAGCGTAGGCTCCACCCCCTCAGCGGCAATGAGTTCCGCTAGGCGCTCGGCCGCGGCACGCAGCGGCGGCTGGTAGATAATGCCAGCCTGGCCTGCACCAATCTGCGCACAGCGCCGCGCGATGTCCCGGTTGAGATCAGCGCCAATGCGAACTTCATAGGGCTGTGGTCCATTAACGGCAATACTGGGCATGGTGGTCCTTTCCGTTCGACGCCGAGCCAGTGGGGCGAGAGACTAGTGCTAGCGCGGCGGGGAATCTACAGGGTATCGAGAAAGCCGAGGATATCGCCCACCACCTGCTGTGGGGTCCGGGCATCGGTGCGCACCCGATAATCGGCTACCTCCTGGTAATACGGGCGACGCGCCTCCACGAGGTTGCGGTAGTGCTCGAGGGGATCTGCGGCCGCGAGAACCGGCCGATTGCTATCCCCAGACGTCCGCCGTGCACCTTCTTCAGGGGAAGTATCCAAAAAGATGACGGTATGGCGCTCCAGCAGCCCGCGGGTGGAGTCCGTCAGCACTGCCCCGCCGCCGAGGCTAACGACTCCACCAGTGCGCAGTGCCGCAGCAACGTGCTCGGCTTCAAGCACGCGAAAGTCTGGTTCACCCAGCTCGCTAAAGATTTCCCCGCACGGCTTATTCTTAGCCTGCTCAATAAGGTGATCCGAATCCACCAGTTCGCAGCTCAAGGCGTGGGAAAGGCGGCGGCCAATGGTGGATTTACCCGCACCTGGCGGGCCAACCAAAACAACACGTGGACGGGGCAGGCCCGTAACGGCGGTTGGGGTGGTCATAACTTACTCCTGGTCAAAAGCAAGGCGGTCCGAAACGTATTTATCATACGCGGCGATGGCCGCGGAGGTTTCTTCGAGGCTATCGCCACCGAATTTTTCTAGCACGGCGCGCGCAAGAACGAGGGCAACCATTGCTTCTGCAACGACGCCCGCCGCCGGAACCGCGCACACATCGGAGCGCTGGTGAATGGCAGTAGCTTCAGCGCCGGATTCCATATCAATAGTGCGCAAGGCACGCGGAACGGTAGAAATCGGCTTCATCGCCGCCCGCACGCGCAGCTGCTGACCGTTCGTCATGCCGCCTTCGAGTCCGCCTGCACGGTTGCTAAGGCGGGATACGCCTTCTTCGGTTCGCACCATCTCATCGTGGGCAGCGGAACCGCGACGACGGGCCTCGGCAAAACCATCGCCAATTTCCACGCCCTTGATAGCCTGGATACCCATCAACGCGCTGGCCAATTGGGCATCC
This sequence comes from Corynebacterium sp. ACRPE, assembly GCF_022347435.1. Taxonomy (NCBI): domain Bacteria; kingdom Bacillati; phylum Actinomycetota; class Actinomycetes; order Mycobacteriales; family Corynebacteriaceae; genus Corynebacterium; species Corynebacterium sp. ACRPE. The sequence continues at coordinate 42,838 of NZ_JAKRNA010000008.1, forward strand.
AAGCGGTCATCGCCGGAAATATGCGAGCCCAGGCCGATAGGCAGGCCATCGACCACAACCTCAACGATGCCGCCCAAGGTATCGCCCTGCTTCTTTGCGGCCTCAATTTCCGCGATCATGGAGGCTTCAGCCGCCTTATCGCAGGCGCGGACCGGCGAGGCATCGATAGCCTCAATGTCCGCGAACGCTGGCGCAGGCCCCTCATAAGGCTCGGAAGCGCCAATGGAAATCACGTGGGAAAGAACCTCGACGTCCAAGGTCTCGCGCAGGAAGTTACGCGCAACGGTAGCTGCGGCCACTCGCGCCGCCGTCTCACGCGCAGAGGACCGCTCGAGGATGGGGCGTGCTTCACTGTGGCGGTACTTCACCATTCCGGCAAAGTCCGCGTGCCCAGGGCGCGGCCTCGTCAAGGCGGCACCGCGGCCGGAGTTCATCGCCTTGATGGTTTCTTCATCGTCCATATCCAGCGGATCGGCCGACATGATGGTGGTCCACTTGGGCCACTCCGTATTGCCAATCATGATGGCGATGGGACTACCCAAGGTAAGCCCGTGGCGGACTCCACCCAGCACGGTGACCTCATCAGCCTCAAACTTCATACGGGCACCGCGGCCATAGCCTAGGCGGCGCCGGGAAAGCTGATGAGAGATATCGGCGCGGGTAATGGGGACCCCAGCGGGCATGTGCTCCAGCATTGAAATTAGAGCTTGGCCGTGCGATTCACCTGCAGTAGTCCAACGAAGCATGCGGGTATTATCGCACGGCCTGGCCAATCCAGTACCAACTTGGCCCCGCAAAATATTCTTCCACCCCCTCAAAGAGGGTGTGCACATGCGATTACGACCGTTGCCGCTAGCAACATTGCAGGGCCGTGCGGGCTCTTCTTCTGTCCGACACACGCAGACCAGACCAAAGTCAGAAGGGACGCACAGCCGCTTGCCGCTACCACGCCCATAAACCCGGCCACATGTCCCACCAGCATTCCTAGGGGCCAGGCGAGTTTTATGTCGCCTCCACCCACACCTGCACGGGCCAGCCCCAGCACGAGGTACATCCCCGGCCACCACAGCCCACTCCAATTGGCAACGGCAAGCGAGAGCACCGCAGCTGGAAGCGTCAGCCAGTCTGGCAATCGGCGCTGCCGAATATCCCACCAAGACAAGGCTGCTGCCCATAAACAATAGATAAGTCCCCCGAGTATCAACACGGGGATCACTCTAAGGCCCACCGTGAGGAAGCGCTGCGCGCCAATGTCTACATGGCGAAGTCTGCAGCTCCTGCTGCGCGGGGTTACAGCCCGCGCTTGCCGACGTCCCCTTCTACTTAGTCGTCTGCGACCGCCGCTGCAGCTCTTGGTGCAATGCTTTGAGCATCTCTTCCCGCGGCGCAGCCACCCCGGTAAACTGCTCGAACTGGCTAAATGCTTGGTGCGCGAGCATGACATGCCCGCCGACGGTCTTGTACCCATTGGCCGCCGCGCACGTGGTCAGCGGTGTAGTCCAGGGATCATAAATGACGTCCAGCACCGGTGCGTGGGCGAGGTCAAAGACATAGTCTTTCACCGCCGCGGCTGGAACCGTGGACACAATGACATCGACGGCGCGAGCCAGCGCGGATAAGTCCCCGTCGAAACTGACAAAGGAAAGTTCCAGCCCTAGGTTCTGCGCGAGCGGCAACAGTTCGGCGCTACGGTCGGAACGGTTGAGGACCGTAACCTTTTTCACCCCGCGCTCGGAAAGCGCCCACAACGCGGGACGAGCGGTGCCCCCAGCACCAATAAGCAGCGCATGAGCTACTGGGCTATCCCCCAGGAGTTCGGCGAGCGCGCCGCGTACGCCCTCGGTATCGGTATTGTCCGCATACCAACCATCAGCCCTGCGCACCAAGGTATTTGCTGAGCCAATCAGTTGGGCCCGGTCACTTACGGTGTCCGCAAAGCGGAGGGCGGCAAACTTGCCGGGCATGGTCACGGAGAAACCAACAAACTCTGAGTCGCTTGCCGCCACCAATTCCGGCAGCCCCTCCGCCGATGTTTCACAGCGGGTGTAGTCCCAACCGGCCAGTCCGGCGGCCTCGTAGCCAGCATTGTGAAGCACCGGAGACAAGGAGTGCTTGATGGGGCTACCAAGGACCGCCGCACGTGGCATGGTGTTCTACCTCTTTGTGGTTGTCGCGACTCTACTGGGCGGGCTGCTCGGCAGCGGCGTCGCCGTTGCCGGAACCAGCGCCCTCACCTTCGCGCTTGGAGTCAAGCACGCCGGAGCGGATGGCGTCATCGACGCGGCCCAAGTGCTCATCGTAGCTATCGGAGAAGACGGTAGTGCCCTCCTGGTCCACGGTGACGAAGAACTTCCAGTTGCCCTCGGCCGGCTCTTCCATGGCCTTGATTGCATCGTCCGAAGGAGAAGCAATCGGGGTATCCGGTAGGCCCTCCTTCGCATAGGTATTCCACGGGGTCTTCTCCTCACGGGCCTCATCGGTGGTGGCCAGCTCTACGTCTTCCAAGCCGTAGTTCACGGTGGAGTCAAACTCCAGGCGCATTGGCTCGTCCAAGCGGTTGAGGATAACGCGGGCAACCTTGTCGAACTCGCCTGCCGGCGCCTCGCGCTCCACCAAGGAAGCGGAGGTGAGTAGCTCATAAGGGCTCAAGCCGATAGCCTGGGCGCGTTCCTCAATATTGGTCTCGTTGTAGCGCTCGGTGGAACGGGTGATGAGGTCCTTGAGGATATCCTTGGCCTCCATATTGGGGTCCAAGACGTACTGGCCTGGGGCGATAAGGCCCTCAATGCGCTTGGGGTCATTACCGCGCTTGTTGATAGCGTCCAAGGCCCACTCCGGTGCGCCCAGCTCGGATGGGTCGGTTTCCGCCGCAACCTTTTCCAGGTCCTCCTTCTTCAGGCAGTTGCCATCGTTACAGCTGACCTCAGAAATCAGGGAGTAAATGCCGTAGCGAACGTCTCCGCCCACAACCTTGACGTCCTCCAAGGTGGCGCCACCTTGGACCTCGAGCATGTCCACGCGGTTATTCTCATCCAGCAGTGCCTCGACTGCTGCATCCGCGCTCATTTCTTCCTGCAGTCGATAGAAGCCCGGCTGGATTTGGCTTGCGCTGTGGTTCATCGACGCAGCAGAATCGAAAGCGTCTTGCGTCTTCACCACATTCTTCTCTACCAATGCAGGTCCGAGCTCGGACATGGACGAGCCTTCCGGCACTTCCACCAGCTGGGTGGTACCGTTGCCGGTTCCTTCATAATCGGCGGAGGTATTGCCGAGGCGGAATCCGATGTAGATAAGGGCGCCAAGGATAACGATGATCGACGCAATGACAACGGCAATGCCGCGCTGGCGGCGCTTGACGTATTTCGGCTCCATCGATCGGCCGAGGCGTTCTTGGTTACGGCTCACGTGTTTTAGTCTCCTGAGTCTGAAGGCTGGTCTATTGCATCATGGGAACGTAGCGCGCTCACACGCCCATCCAACCAAGTCTGCAATATCTCCACCGCTGCTGCTTGGTCGATGACTTTACGGCCCTTCTTCTCGGACACGCCGGACGCGCGCAGCGCGCTGGTTGCTGCCACGGTAGTCAGACGCTCATCAGCCAAACGTACTGGTGGTGGAACCTTATCTATACTTGCATCTCGATTCAACCGACGGCGGATCCGAAACGCAATTTCCTTAGCATGTTTTACGCTTTTTGAGCCATTTCCCTGCAGGTCCCGTGGCAGACCTACGATGACCTCAACTGCGTCGTAGGAATCAATGAGTTCTAGGATGCGGTCAATATCGCCCTTATCGCGGTCCTTGAACCCAGTTTCCCGGTGCACGGTCTCCACTGGGGTGGCAAGCGTGGCTTCCCTATTGGACACTGCCACGCCAATGCGCACGGTGCCGACATCGAGTGCGAGCCGGCGGCCCTGCCCCGGGTCATCAACTCCGGGGGTATCTGGTTCCACTTTTGCCACGGTCGAACTCCTACAGGGACTCGAGCATGTCCTTGACGGCTGCAAAGCCGCGCTCAGCACCGGCCGCAGTAGAACCAGAGCCCTGAGCCATATCCGGCTTACCGCCGCCACGACCGTCGACGTACTGGCCAAACTGCTTGACGATGTCCCCGGACTTCACGCCGCGCCCAACGGCCTTGTCCGTGGCTGCCGCGATGAACGGGAACTTGCCCTTGTCCTCGGCGCCCAAGACGATAACGGCCTCTTCCTCGCGCAGGCGATTGCGCAGATCCGTAGCAACGGTGCGCAGGTCCCCACCTGTGGTGCCTTCCGGCAAGGTCAGCGCAATGACCTTGAAGCCATTGACATCCTTAGCGGCGCCGACGAACTCGGAGGCACGCGCAGCCAGTTGCTGCTTGCGAAGGGTTTCAATTTCCTTCTCCGCTGTCTTGAGCTTTTCAGACAGCTGCGCGATGCGCTCCGGCAAATCCTCGGTCTGCACCTTGAGCTCGCGCGAGACGCCTTCTACCAAGGCGGTCTCCTTGGAGTAGTAACGGAAAGCATCCAAACCGGAGTAGGCCTCGATGCGGCGAGCACCAGAGCCGACAGAAGATTCACCCAGAACGGACACGGGGCCGATTTCGGAGGAGGAACCAACGTGGGTACCGCCACAGAGCTCGATGGAGAACGGTCCGCCGATTTCTACTACGCGGACCTCCTTGCCGTAGTTCTCACCGAATAGTGCCATAGCGCCCATGGCCTTGGCCTCCTCCAGGGAGGTCTCGATGGTGTTGACGGCAAAGTTGGAGTCGATCGCCTGGTTGGTAATCAAAGCGATCTCCTCCAGCTGCGCCTGGCTGAGCTGCTCGGTGTAGTTGAAGTCAAAGCGCAGGTAGCCCGGGCGGTTCATGGAGCCGGCCTGCACGGCGGTGGGGCCAAGCACCTGGCGCAGTGCGGCGTGAATGAGGTGGGTGGCGGAGTGCGCCTGGGTGGCACCATGGCGCCACTGCTCGTCGACGGCCGCCTCAACGGACATGCCCAAGTCAAGACCGCCGGCGGTAACCGTAGCCTTGTGTACCCACAGCTTCTTACCGATCTTTTGAACGTCGTTGACCTCCAGCAGTGATTCGCCGGCCATGATGCGGCCGCGGTCTGCCATCTGGCCGCCAGCTTCGGCGTATAGCGGGGTGTGGTCCAAGATGACCTCAACCTGCTCGCCCTCGTGCACCTGGTCGACCTTCTCGCCGCCGCGGACGAGGCCGATCACTCGGGCGTCGGAAGTAAGCTCCTCAAAGCCAGTGAAGACGGTGGGGTTATTGTCCACCCAGTCGCGGTAGAGGGAAAGGTCAGTGTGGCCGTGCTTCTTGGCCTGATTATCGGCCTTGGCGCGGCGGCGCTGCTCGCCCATGGCATCGTTAAAGCCATCCATGTCGACCTCAAGGCCGGCCTCCTGGGCCATCTCCAAGGTCAAGTCGATGGGGAAACCATAGGTATCGTGCAGCTCAAAGGCCTTCTCGCCCGGCAGGACCTTTGCGGTCTTCGCGCGGGAGGTGGACTTGAGCTCTTGGACGGCATCATCGAAGAGGCGGGTGCCGGACTCGAGGGTCTTCAGGAAGGCCTTTTCCTCATTCACGGCAACGCGCAGGATGCGCTCACGGTTGTCTGCAATCTCCGGGTAGGACGGGGTCATGGTGTCCATGACCGTATTCATGAAGCGCTCCATAGTCGCGCCCTTAGCGCCCAGCAGCTTGGCGGAACGGATAATGCGACGCAGCAGACGGCGCAGGATGTACCCGCGGCCCTCGTTGCCCGGGGTCACGCCATCCAGGATGAGCATCATGCCGGTACGGGAGTGGTCAGCTACCACGCGGAAGCGGATATTGTCCTCGTGGGAGGCCTTGTCACCATAGGTGGCGCCGGTAAGCTCCTCAGCTACGTCAATAACTGGGCGCAGCAGGTCCGTTTCATAGACGTTGTCTACGTCCTGCAGAATGCAGGCCACGCGCTCGATGCCCAGGCCGGTATCGATGTTCTTCTTGGGCAGCTCGCCGACGATCTCAAAGTTGCCCTTGCCAATGCCCTCGCCACGCTCATTTTGCATGAAGACCAAGTTCCAGATCTCCATGTAGCGGTTGTCATCGGCAATCGGGCCGCCGTCCTTGCCGTACTCAGGACCGCGGTCATAATAAATCTCAGAGCACGGGCCGCAGGGACCAGGGATACCCATGGACCAGTAGTTGTCCTCCATGCCGAGGCGCTGAATGCGCTCTTCTGGAACTCCGATCTTGTCGCGCCAAATTTCGGCGGCCTCATCATCATCGAGGTAGACCGTAACCCACAAGCGCTCTGGGTCTAGGCCAAAGCCGCCCTCCTCAACGGAGCCGGTAAGCAAGGTCCAGGCGTTGGTAATGGCGCCTTCCTTGAAGTACTGACCAAAGGAGAAGTTTCCGGCCATCTGGAAGAAGGTGTTGTGGCGGGTGGTAATGCCCACCTCATCAATGTCCAAGGTGCGCACGCACTTTTGGATGGAAGTGGCAAGGCCCTTGGCAAAGGGCGGGTTCTGCTGGCCTAGGAAGTAGGGCTTAAACGGAACCATGCCGGCATTAACGAAAAGCAGGTTAGGGTCATCCAGGATCAGCGAGGCGCTTGGTACTGCCTCGTGACCAGAATTGACGAAGTGCTGGGTAAACCGTTCCCGGATCTCATGAGTCTTCACGAGCAACAATCCTAACTGTCTGAGCTTTCATCTTCTATCAAGAAGTTTCTAACCCGCCCAACTCTACCCTTCGCTGCACAGCGATTTCCCATCGGTGGGGATCAGCGCGGCCGGCGAGCGTTTTTGCCTGGACCACGCTTGCCCCGAATAATGCTGCGCAAGCGGCCTATATAGTCATAAACACGCTTCTCAGCCCCGTGATCGGTGGGTTCATAGTAAACCGAACCCTCCAGCTCATCGGGCAGGTACTGCTGCTCTACAACGCCGCGGGGATCATCGTGGGGGTAGACATAGCCCACGGCATTTCCCATCCGCTTGGCGCCCTCATAGTGCCCATCGCGCAGATGCGGTGGCACGTGGCCCACCTTGCCGGCGGCTACATCGGCTTGCGCCTGCGTGATGGCAGAAATGACCGAGGGAGACTTGGGCGCGGTGGCCAGGTGAATGGTGGCTTGCGCGAGCGGGATTCGGGCTTCTGGCATGCCAATGAGCTGAGCGGCCTCGGCCGCCGCCACGGCCACCTGGAGCGCGGTGGGATCGGCCATACCGATGTCCTCGGAGGCGTGCACAATGAGCCGCCGGGCGATAAAGCGCGGGTCCTCCCCGGCCTCCACCATGCGGGCGAGATAATGCAGCGCAGCGTCGACATCGGAGCCGCGAATGGACTTAATGAACGCGGAAACCACGTCATAGTGTTGGTCGCCGTCGCGGTCGTAGCGCACCACCGCCTTATTGACGTTATCCGTGACCGTTTGTGGGGTAATTTCCCCGCCATCGTCAACCGCCTCGGCCGCGGCCTCGAGATAGGTTAACGTGCGCCGCGCATCGCCACCGGCGAGGAGTACCAACTGGTCCAAGGCTTCATCGGTAATCCGAATCTTGCGCTCGCCCAGGCCACGGTCGCTTTCGAGCGCGCGCTTGGCGACGCCCCTTAAGTCATCATCGCTTAGCGAATGCAACTGCAATAGCAGCGAGCGAGACAAAAGCGGTGCGACGACGGAGAAGGAAGGGTTTTCCGTCGTTGCCGCAACGAGCAGTACCGTGCGGTTTTCCACGGCTGCGAGGAGCGCGTCCTGCTGGGTTTTGGAAAATCGGTGCACCTCATCAATAAAGAGCACGGTCCGCCGGCCGTGAATGAGCTCTTGCCGGGCGTGGGTGATGACCTCGCGGACCTGCTTGACGCCCGAATCGAGGGCGGAGAGGCCCACGAAGTTCTGCCCCATCTGGCTGGCGATGAGCGAGGCAATGGTGGTCTTTCCGGTACCCGGTGGCCCGTATAAAATGACGGAGGCCTCTCCTGATCCTTCCACGAGGCGGCGCAATGGCTTGCCGGGGGCCAGAAGGTGGTCTTGCCCTACTACCTCATCCAGGTTTTGGGGACGCATCCGCGCCGCCAGTGGGGACCCAGCGTGGGTGGCGAAAAGGTTCTTCCCCGGCAGCGACGGTGCGCTGTTGTCCGGACTGGGCCCGCCAAATAATGAGTCTTGAGACACTGGAAAGCTACCTCCTATAAGGGTGCGGGCACATCGTGATTGTCTATTCGTCATCCAAGCGGCGCGCAATGGCGCTGCCAAATTCCGCGATGGGCGCGCAGGCGGGGCCATCGCAACGCGCGGCATATCGGGATAGCGCCTCAAAGGTTTCATAGAGGTCGCGGCGCACGAGCAATTCATCTTCCGTGAACGGACCGTGGTTAGCAGGGCGCAAGATGGAGCGCTGCGGATCGTGGACCACTTCGGCTTCACCCCTGGCTAGGGCAACCAGCCCTTCGATACCGCCGGCGTGCATCGTGGTCACGCTCGATAGCGCCCAACCAATGAGCGAGGCCACGATAAGGCCGTGGATTTCTTCCGCATTGGAAAATAGCGGCCACACCTCAGATACGGCACGAGACCAAGCAGAGATGAAAATATCTGCCTCTTCGTCCGTAATCGGCTTGGAGAAGAGGAACTGCGGGAAGCCGGCGATAACGCAGGCTACGTCGAAGCCAACATTGCGGAATCCTGCCCATTCATAGTCCAAGAAGTGCAGGCGCTGGGACACAATGATGTTATCCGGTGAAAGGTCGAAGGGAGTAAAGGCCCGGTCCTTGCCGGATGCCAGGGAGCGTGCGGCTTGACCCGCTAGCTCTCGGAAGCTCGCCGGTGCTTCAAGCCCGGCTTTATCCAGCAAGTCGAGGCCGATGCCAATGGAGCGCTCCAGCGCTTCATCGCGCACGGACTGGTGCGGGGCCAAGTCCGGATTCTTGCGCAGCATCCTATTGAGCAGGGTTTCATAATCTTGCTCGTGGCCCGCGGTTCCAGCGTGCATGTGCCCCAACGCACTGCCCAGCGAGCGCAGCACCCGCACGCGGTCATCATCGGTGGACTGTACAAGGACGTCGGCAAGCGTTTCGCCCTCACCCAAGTCCGTCAACACGATAATGCGCTGCTCCAGATCGTGGGCCAGAAGTACGGGTCCCGGGCGCACGTCCTCAGATAACGCAGTGGTGAATTGATAAGCCACCACCTCGCGCAGCATCGCGGCATCGTCGACGCCATAGCCGGTGACCGGGTTGTACTTAATGACTACCGAGCGGTGCGGCAGGAAGGCTCCGGGGGCAATCCTGGCGCGCAGGACCATTGCATTGCCGGAACCGTCCAAGCGCTCCACGCTCGACATCTCCGGGGTGCCACCAAAACGGCGCGACAGCATCTCCGAGGCGGCCTTGATGACGTCCTCGGGTGACAGCACAGCTTCGTTATCAACCATAGTTCTATCCAGTATGCCCCCTCACACCAAAGCGGGGTCACAAGTTCGCCCGCAGCGAAATTGCCGCGGACTACGATGTGCCCCGCACGGTGCGCCTTAAAGGCTGAGGTTTAAGCCTTCTGCTTACTTCTCCTCAGCGGTTTCACCCGCAGTGGAACCGGCCTTGTCCTGTTCCTTCTTCTTTTCCGGCTTGTAGTCTACGCCGGTCTCCTTACGCTGTGCGGCAGGGATTGCCGCCGGGGCGTCGGTAAGCGGATCCACGCCGCCACCGGACTTCGGGAACGCAATAACGTCGCGGATGGAGTCAAAGCCGCCCAGCAGGGAGACGATGCGGTCCCAGCCGAAGGCAATGCCGCCGTGTGGTGGGGCGCCGTACTGGAAAGCATCGAGCAGGAAGCCGAACTTCTCCTGGGCTTCCTCGTCACCGATTCCCATGACGTCGAAGACGCGCTTCTGCACGTCCTGCTGGTGGATACGGATGGAGCCGCCGCCAATCTCGTTGCCGTTGCAGACAATGTCATAGGCGTATGCCAGCGCCTCGCCCGGGTTCTGGTCAAAGTTGTCCAGGTACTCCGGCTTCGGGGAGGTAAAGGCGTGGTGAACCGCGGTCCACTTGGAGTGGCCCAAAGCGACGTCACCAGAAGCGGTAGCATCAGCGGAAGGCTCAAAGAGCGGAGCGTCTACAACCCAGGTAAAGGCCCAGTCGCCTTCCTTGATAAGGTCCAGCTTCTTGGCAATCTCGCCACGTGCAGCGCCCAACAGGGCACGGGAAGACTTGGTGTCACCGGCGGCAAAGAAGATGGCGTCGCCCGGCTTAGCGCCGACGTGCTCTGCAATGCCCTCGCGCTCGGCGTCGGTAATGTTCTTAGCTACCGGACCGCCCAAGGTGCCGTCCTCGCCCACGGTGATGTAGGCCAGACCCTTGGCGCCACGCTGCTTAGCCCAATCCTGCCAAGCATCAAACTGACGGCGTGGCTGGGAGGCACCGCCTTCCATGACCACGGCGCCGACGTATTCGTTCTGGAAGACGCGGAAAGTGGTGTCCTTGAAGAACTCGGTGCACTCTACAATCTTGATGTCAAAGCGCAGGTCCGGCTTATCGGAACCGTAGTACTTCATCGCATCGGCGTAGGTCATGCGCGGGATCGGAGTCTTGATCTCGTAGCCGATGAGCTTCCACAGCTCGGTGACGATCTCTTCCGCCAAGGCGATGACATCGTCCTGGTCTACAAAGGACATCTCCACGTCCAGCTGGGTAAACTCCGGCTGGCGGTCAGCGCGGAAGTCTTCATCGCGGTAGCAACGCGCGATCTGGTAGTAGCGCTCCATGCCGGAGACCATGAGCAGCTGCTTGAAAAGCTGCGGGGACTGCGGCAGTGCATACCAGGTGCCTGGCTTCAAGCGTGCTGGAACCAGGAAGTCGCGCGCACCCTCCGGGGTGGACCGGGTCAGGGTTGGAGTCTCGATCTCAGCAAAGTCATGCGAATCCAGCACCTTGCGGGCCGCGCGGTTGGCTGCAGAACGCAGGCGCAGCGCCTGTGCCTGGCGCTCGCGGCGCAGGTCCAGGTAGCGGTACTTCAGGCGAGTCTCCTCGCCTACCTCACCAGAGGTGGAAGGATCATCAATTTGGAACGGCAGCGCTGCGGACTTATTCAAAACCTCAAGATCCGCGACATTGACCTCAATTTCACCGGACGGCAGGTTGGGGTTTTCTGAGCCTTCTGGGCGAGGCTCCACGGTACCGGTGACCTTAACGCAATATTCGGAACGCAGGTCATGGGCGCGCTCCGCCACGTCAGATTCACGGAAGACAACCTGGGCGATGCCGGAGCGATCGCGCAGGTCAATGAAGATCACACCACCGTGATCGCGGCGGCGGGAAACCCAACCGGTTAGGGTGACGGTCTCTCCTGCGAGTTCTTTGCGGAGCTCACCTGCTAAGTGGGTACGCAGCACTGTTGTTCAATCCCTTCTGAAAATTGTGTCACTTGCGGGTCCCGCCACGCGTAAACAGCGCGCGCCAAACCAAGCACAAGACTAGGAACGCGCACAATTCTACATCCCTACCGGTACGCGGAGCGCAGTTAGGTGGACGCAAGCTAACCCCGAAGGCCGCAGAAGAGCCACCGTTTCCCTCCTTCGGCCTCTTTGCAACAATCTCCATCCAGTGTATGAGGCGACCATGTGGCACTATTTAGGCATGACTTTTAGATCAGGTGCCGATTTCGGCGGCAAAGAAGCGCGTTCGGGTGGTGGCGGCGGTGGTATCGCCATTGGCGGTGGCGTCGGCTCGATTGTTCTAGTAGGCCTCTTCCTCCTTCTGGGCGGCAATCCCTCAGACTTGGGTTCAATCCTGGGCAGCGAGCAGACCCAATCCGACGGCGCTGCACAAGGCGAAAGCCCCGAATGCGAAACTGCAGAAGATGGCAACACCAAGGATGAATGCCTCGTTGAGTTCACCGGGCGCAGCGTGGATAACGTCTGGTCCAAGGTCTTGCCGGAACAGGCCGATATCCAATACACCGAGCCGGAGCGCGTGGTCTTCCACGGCGGCGTTAATACCGGTTGCGGCGCGGCCTCTTCTTCTACCGGCCCCTTCTACTGCCCACGCGATGAGTCCGCTTATTTCGACACCGCGTTCTTTGATTCCCTGCGCAACTTCGGCGCGGAAAATGCTCCTTTGGCCCGCATGTACATCGTGGCGCACGAGTTCGGCCACCACATTCAAAACCTTGAGGGCACCCTCGGCCTGTCGGACTATGACGACCCAGGCGCCGATTCCAACGCGGTGAAGATCGAGCTCCAGGCTGACTGCTACGCAGGCCTGTGGGCTTCCTACGCCGACAAGGGCGATAACCCCTTGCTCGAGCCGATTACTAAGGAACAGGTCTCAGACGCTGTCGCGGCTGCCCAGGCGGTGGGCGATGACAATATCCAGCGCCGATCCGGCGGCCAGGTCCAGCCCGACTCCTGGACGCACGGTTCCTCCGAGCAGCGTGAGAAGGCATTCCTTGCCGGATATAACTCTGGCAAGATGTCCCAGTGCGACACCCTGGAGCGCGGCGCCTACCGCGGCTAATACTCACAACGTGGCCGTCGCGTAAAGCGGCGGCCATTATGTTCGCAAATAGCCACATTGCTTCTACAAACTCCACATCTTGAGTTCACTTTCCCGACACCTAGGGCCTTTAGTCTGAGCGTGCATTCTCTACATAAGAATTTCCTTTGAGAATCCCCTTAACCACGCTGACAAGCGCGGCCATACCCCTCGTGCACGCTTTCCTGAAAGGTTTTTCCTGTGTCTACCCCTACCACCCAGATGACGGACATTGAGGCCGTCAATGGCAAGGGCAACGACTGGATTTGGCACGCCATCTTTGGCGGCGTCACAGCCGTTACCCTCATCGGTTTTATGATCTGGGGCTACGACTACGTCGATGGCTCTAAGCCCATTCTCCTTGGCACCGCCATTCTCTTCGCCCTTTTCATGGCCTTCAATATTGGCGGCAATGACGTTGCCAATTCTTTCGGTACCTCCGTAGGTGCCGGAACGCTGTCCATGAAGCAGGCCCTCGTTGTCGCCGCCATCTTCGAGGTGTCCGGTGCCATCCTCGCCGGCGGCGAGGTTACCGATACCGTGCGTTCTGGCATTGTCGACCTTGACGCCATTGATGGCCTAGACCCCATGGAGTTCGTCTACATCATGATGGCTTCCCTTCTGGGTGCGGCCATCTGGCTTCTTGTTGCCACCCGTATGGGTTGGCCAGTGTCTACCACCCACTCCATCGTCGGCGGCATCGTCGGCGCCGCACTCACGGTCGGGTTCATCACCGGCAAGGGCGGCTGGGGCATGGTGCAGTGGAGCGGGATTGGCACCATTGCCATCTCGTGGGTGCTCTCCCCTGTCCTCGGCGGTCTCGCCGCTTTCATCCTCTTCAAATGGATTAAGACCTCCATCTTGGTCTACAACGAGGAAGCGGACCAAAAGCTGCGCGAAATCAAGACCCGCCGCGCGGAACTGCGCCAAGAGCACAAGACTCGCTTTGCTCGCCTCAATGAAATCCAGCAAATCAGCTACACCAACGCCATGGCCCGAGACGCCGCCTTGGTGGCAGAAGAAGACTTCGATCCGGAGCAGCTGGAATCTGAGTATTACCGCGATCTGTATAACCTCAACAAGGACATGGATGATGTCAAGGCTCACCGCGCCCTGGAAAGCTGGGTACCGGTACTAGCCGCCATCGGTGCCATCATCATTTCCGCCATGGTGATGTTCAAGGGACTGAAGCACACCGGACTCGATTTCAGCGTCCTTCAGAACCTGTTGGTCATGGGCATGGTTGGCGCAGTGGTGTGGATGGCCGTCTTCATTTTCGCCCGCTCCCTGAAGAAGAAGTCGCTGGCTAAGTCCACCTTCCTTCTCTTTTCTTGGATGCAGGTATTTACCGCTTCCGCCTTCGCCTTCTCCCACGGTTCCAACGACATCGCCAATGCTATTGGCCCTTTCGCTGCGGTGATTGACGTCCTCAAGAGGGGCCAAGTAAGCGATGAAGCTGCCGTGCCCGTTGCCGTCATGATTGCCATGGGCATCGCCCTGATTTCTGGCCTGTGGTTCATCGGCCGCTTCGTGATTCAGACCGTGGGCTCAGGTCTTACCCAAATGCACCCGTCCTCCGGCTTCGCTGCTGAGCTTGCCGCCGCCGCTGTGGTGATGGGTTCATCGATCCTCGGCCTGCCGGTTTCTTCCACCCACATCCTCATCGGCGCCGTGCTGGGCGTAGGCATTGTCAACAAGGCAGCTAATTGGAACCTGATGAAGCCTATCGCTTTGGCGTGGGTCATCACCCTGCCCGCCGCGGCAGTCATCGCTGCCATTACCGTGTCTGTGCTGCGCGTAGTCTTCTAGGGCTAGCTCAGCGCCGCATATCCTCGGCACCCCATTGCATCCGCTAGCCCCACCGGCCATCGAGCCGGGGTTAGCGGACTTTCCATTGGGTGGCTTGGACTAACACCCTGCTTGGCGACGCCCCCTTCTCTACACTGACCCATATGACCGCGCACCGAGCTACTGCATTCCTGGCCGCATTCAACGACATAGAACAACACTTGCGCTCGGCTCTCAACGCTGAGAACTCAGATTCCTTTTGGCGGATAGTAGACAAGGCACGAGACAAACACATGCTTTCTGGCAAGCAAGCCGAGGCACTGAAAGATTTTTCTAACCTTCGCAATGCCATTGCCCACGGGCGTTACTACAAATCAGAGCCCATCGCTGAACCGCACGAAGCAGTGGTCAAGCAAATCTCCGCCCTCCGGGACATAGTGGTTTCCCCACCCGACGCACTCCACGTTTTGCAGCCACAAAAGGTATTTACCTTGACATCTGCCACATCAATCATGGAGGCATTTAACGTCATAAAGGATAAGGACTTCTCCCAAATCCCCATCTACGATGAGGGCGGCTTCACCGCTTTGCTAACCACCAACACTATCGCTCGATGGGTAGCCAGAGACCTCAGCGATAATCACGTGCTCGATGCCGCGGACATCGCGGACATTGTCGAATATCAAGAACCCGGTGATCGCGCTATCTTTCTTGCCCGCACAGTAAGCGTGCAGGAAACGGTGGACGCCCTTTCAGAAACCGACAACCAAGGACATCACCCATGCGCCGCGGTCATCACGGAACACGGCAAGGTCACTGAGAAACCCCTGCGACTAGTTGCGCCGGCCGATCTACCGGCGCTTTTTGATGCCCTAGAATGGGAATAATTCTCCCGCAGTCGGCTTCTCCCGCAGTCGACACTGCGTCTATCTGTACTCCTGTGCACCGCATAGAAAGGCAACCATGCAATTCGGCATCTTCAGTATTGGGGATTTGACCACTGACCCCATCTCAGGAAAGACCCCCACTGAGGCTGAGCGCATCCGCAACCTAACGGAAATTGCGCTTAAAGCCGAAGAGGTTGGCCTTGATGTCTTTGCTACCGGCGAGCACCACAACCCGCCCTTCGTTCCGTCCTCTCCTACAACACACTTGGCGTATATCGCCGCGCAGACGGAGCGCTTGCAGCTATCTACTGCAACCACGCTCATCACTACTAATGACCCGGTAAAGATCGCCGAGGACTATGCATTTTTGCAGCACCTTGCTGAAGGCCGCGTAGACCTCATGCTCGGACGCGGAAATACTGGCCCGGTCTATCCCTGGTTTGGCAAAGACATCCAGCAGGGCATTCCTTTGGCTATTGAGAACTACCACTTGCTGCGCAGGCTGTGGCGCGAGCCGGTTGTTAACTGGCAAGGAAAGTTCCGTGCGGGTTTGGAAGGGTTTACCGCTACTCCGGCACCGCTGGATGGAATTCCGCCCTTTGTCTGGCACGGCTCCATTCGTTCGCCGCAAATAGCTGAACAAGCCGCGTACTACGGCGATGGCTTCTTCCACAACAATATTTTCTGGAATAAGGAACACACCGCTCAGTTGGTGGACCTCTACCGCCGTCGCTTTGCAAGCTATGGCCATGGTCAAGCGGACCAAGCAATCGTCGGACTTGGCGGCCAAGTCTTCATTGGCGAAACCGAACAAGAAGCTAAAGACTTCTTCCGCCCCTACTTCGACAACGCCCCAGTCTATGGCCACGGGCCAAGCCTCGAGGATTTCACGGCGCAGACTCCTTTGACGGTCGGCACCGTGGAACAGGTAATCGAAAAGACCCTCAGCTTTGCAGAATGGGCCGGTGACTACCAGCGCCAGCTATTCCTCATCGATCACGCGGGACTTCCACAAGAAGTAGTTCTCCAACAGATAGAAATCCTGGGCACGCAGGTTGTACCCGAGCTGCGACGCCGCTTTGAGCAGCGCCGTCCGAGCCACGTGCCTTCTGACCCGCCGACGCACGCAAGCTTGCTCTCTGAGCCGAATCCTTCGCACCTTCAGGTCAGCCCAGGAAAGGAAAACTAGTTATGCGCTCCCTCCTCGTTGTCTCAGCTGGCCTTTCGCAGCCGTCTTCCTCTCGCAGGTTGGCGGACATGCTCGCAGAAGCCACCCGCGCCAAAATCTCCGCGCGCGGTGAAGGAGCCGAAATCGATGTCATCGAGGTCCGCGATCTCGCTTTCGAACTCGCTACCGCCATGACCGATCAGACTGCGCAAACACCCCTTTTGGCTAGAGTCAAGCAGCAAGTTGCCGATGCCGATGGACTCATCGCCGTCACCCCTGTATTCCAAGGCAGCTATTCGGGCCTTTTCAAGATGTTCTTTGACACCTTGGAACCCCATGCCCTCGACAACTTACCCACCATCATCGCAGCGACGGCCGGTTCTTCGCGTCACGCCCTCATTTTGGACTACGCGCTCCGCCCGCTATTTAACCAACTGCACGCAAACATCGTGCCAACGGGCGTATTTCAAGCCGCAGAAGACCTAGGCACTCCGGAGGGAGAGCGCATTGCCTCCCGCATTGAGCGCTCTGCCATCCAGCTGGCTGACCAGATCGTTACCCCGCGGGACCGGGTACCAGGAATTGCCGGCGATCTCACTGGGTTGGGAGGCCGCTCCACCGTACGGCTAGCAAAGGAGAACTTCATCCCCCTCGACAAGCTCCTGAATGGGTACGGCAAATAAGCCACAACGCGAGCAGCGCTACGCATAGACAGCGATTGATAGAAGGTGTGACTTTCGCTACCCTGGTCACATAAAATCTGCCTCTACCCTTTGGGTCCAGCTTTACCCCAATAGCGGCACAGCAAGCACCCTATAGCTATCCCTTCAGAAAGGTTCGGCACAGCTTAACTATGACAATTAGCGTCACGGACATCTTCTCCATCGGCATTGGCCCTTCCTCTTCGCACACCGTCGGGCCCATGCGCGCGGCTAAGCAATTCCTCGATTCCCTAGAGAAGCACCCAGCTAAGGTCTATACGGAGTTGCGCGGCTCGCTTTCCGCCACTGGCCGTGGCCACGCTTCCGATCGCGCCGTCATCCTTGGGCTCGCCGGCTGGGATCCGCTAAGCGTGCCTATCGATGCCGAGCCTCACTCGGGCGGCTTTATCCCTAGCGAGGGAACCATTTCTGGTCCCCGGGGCACGGTGGACTATGAGATCGTCTTTGATAATGAACCGCTGCCCCAGCACCCAAATGGCATGATTTTTAGCGCCTGGGATGACAGCGGAAACCTGCTCGCAGAAAAGGAAGAGTACTTTTCTGTCGGCGGCGGCTTTATCCTCTCCCGCGCCGAGCTCGATGCGGAAGTCGCCGAGAGCCATGAGGTTCCCGCCGGCGTAGCCGCAGCCCAGGTAGATGACTCCGTTCCCTATGAGTTCACCACGGGCGAAGAACTGCTCAACCTCTGCGAAGCTCATGACAAAGCAATTTGGGAGCTCGTCCTTGCCAACGAGGAGGCCTTGCACCGCGATGAAGGCGGCGCGGAATACGTTCTGCGCCACCTTGATTTGGTCTGGGACATCATGCGTGAGTGTGTGACTGAGGGTATTTCCACCAAGGGCCTTCTTCCAGGTGGCCTGCGTGTGGCACGCCGTGCCCCGAAGATGTACGCCCAGTTGCTAGAAGACCAGGACGACACCAGCTGCGGTTTCTCCGCCATGGAGTGGGTTAACCTGTACGCCCTAGCGGTTAATGAGCAAAACGCTGCCGGTGGCCGCGTCATTACTGCACCTACCAACGGCGCATGCGGCATCATTCCAGCAGTACTGCATTATGCGCGCGATTTCCGTGCAGACTTCACCCGTTCCACTGCCCGTCGGTACTTATTGACCGCCGGTGCCATCGGCATGATTATCAAGGAGAACGCGTCCATCTCCGGAGCCGAGGTTGGCTGCCAAGGCGAAGTGGGTTCCGCCTCCGCTATGGCCGCCGCAGGCATGGCGGAGCTGCTGGGAGCAGCCCCGGCGCAGGTGGAAAACGCCGCTGAGATTGCTTTGGAGCATAATTTGGGCCTTACCTGCGACCCAGTGGGCGGATTGGTGCAGATTCCGTGCATCGAGCGCAATGCCATTGGCGCGGTAAAGTCCATCAACGCCGCGCGTATGGCCAAAATGGGCGAAGGAACTCACCACGTGACCTTGGACAATGCGGTGCAAACCATGGCTGAAACCGGCCGCGATATGCTCTCCAAATACAAGGAGACCTCCCTGGGCGGATTGGCCAAGACCATGGGCTTTAGCGTTTCGCAGGTGGAGTGCTAAAAAGGATTCCATGCGCGCAGATGCCCTTCACCGCCGCACCGCCATTATTGCCGCGGCCTGCCAGCTCTTTCGTACCCACGGCGATGATGTTGCTTTGGAAAAAGTGGCTACGCAGGCAGGCGTAAGTGTGGCTACGGTCTATCGCAACTTCCCCAACCGCGCGAGCCTTATCCGCGCGTGCGCGGAATATATGGGTGATGCCTTTGCCAAGTTTCAACAGCGCCTCATCGCGGACTTCGAGAACTCTACACATTCTGGGGAAGACTACGTCCGGACCTACGCCACCCATATCCTGACAATGGGACTAAACACGCTCATTCCTGCGTTCGTCCCGCAGGATTTGGATTCCCTTAGCCCTCAGTTAACCGCCCAGCGCGACCTTCTGGAGCGCAACGGGCGACGGTTTATTGAGCTGGGCCAAGAGCAAGGCGAGATTGGCCCCGGCGTCACCCACCTCGAATTCATTGTGGGACTGTTGAGCCTGGCACGACCCCGTGAGGTTGATATCGAGGCCTACCAGCCGGATATTCAGGAAAAGATCATTGATCTCTTTCTAGCGGGCATAAAAATTGGGCACCGCGCCTAAGCGCGATGCCCACCGGCCGCAGAATTTTAGGCCTCGCCGTTGATTTCCCGAGCAAGTACGGACACTAGGTCAGAAACCTTTACGTCGTGCTGCTCATGAGCAGCAAGGTCCTTGAGCGCAACCGTGCCATTTTCTAGCTCCTGCTCCCCCAAGACCAGCGCGAACCGTGCACCGGCGCGGTCGGCGCCCTTCATCGCGCCCTTCAAGCCGCGGTCTCCAAAGGACATATCCGCAGAGATTCCAGCCTTGCGGAGGTCATTGATCAGGGTGGTCATGGTGCGCTTGGCGGCGCTACCCAGTGCAACGCCAAAGACGTCCACGCGGGACTCCACGCCTTCGAGGGTGATGCCCTCAGCCTCCAGCGCCAGCAGGGCGCGGTCGACACCCAGACCGTAGCCGATACCGGATAGGTCTTGACCGCCTAGCTGGGCCATCAGCCCGTCGTAGCGGCCACCGCCACCGATGCCGGACTGCGCGCCGAGTCCGTCATGGACGAACTCGAAGCAGGTCTTGGTGTAGTAGTCCAAGCCGCGGACCATGCGCGGATTAATCTCGTAGGCTACGCCCATATCATCCAGCATGCCGGTGACAGTTTCGAAGTGATCGCGGCATTCGTCATTGAGGTGGTCGAGCATCAAGGGGGCGTCGGCAAGCTGTTCCTGGACTTCCGGGCGCTTGTCATCCAGCACGCGCAAAGGGTTGATCTCTGCACGGTGACGGGTCTCTTCATCCAAGTCGAGCTTAAAGAGGAATTCCTGCAGCTTCTCGCGGTAAGCCGGGCGGCAATTGCGATCGCCCAAGCTGGTGAGCTCGAGGCGGAAGCCGCTAAGCCCCAGCGCGCGGAAGGAACGATCCGCCAAGGCGATGACCTCGGCGTCTAGCGCAGGGTCGTCCACGCCAATAGCCTCTACACCGACCTGCTGTAGCTGGCGGTAGCGGCCAGCCTGGGGGCGCTCATAGCGGAAGAAGGGGCCAAAATAGTTGAGCTTCACGGGCAGCTGGCCGCGGTCCAGGTTGTGCTCGATGACCGAGCGCATCACGCCAGCGGTACCCTCTGGGCGCAAAGTAACGGAACGGTCGCCGCGATCAGCAAAGGTGTACATCTCCTTAGACACCACGTCGGTGGACTCGCCCACGCCACGGGCGAAAAGCGCGGTGTCTTCGAAAATGGGCAGCTCAATGTGCTGGAAGCCGGACAGATGTGCCTGCTCCACCATGGTCTGGCGCACCTTATAGAATGCGGCCGACTGCGGTGGGAAATAGTCTGGGACACCTTTGGGGGCGGACAGGGCTTGGAACTGCTTCTTTTTACTCACGGGTATTACAGTACCTCCCTCAATGTCGCGAAGAAGGGATTGGTCGCCCCCTCCTTACGCATCGTGGTGGTGGGCCCGTGGCCGGGTAGAATGTCAAGGTTATCGGGCAGACTCCACACTGGGCCAGCAAGCGACTTCTGCATGGCATTAGGGTCCGAGTGAGGTAAGTCAGTACGCCCAATGGCCCCGGCGAAGAGCACGTCACCGGTGAGGGCAAAGTCCTCGGCGACAATCATCACGCATCCCGGCGAATGCCCGGGCGCGTGTTTGAGAGCAAAGGTATGACCAATAAGCTCCAGGGTTTCGCCATCATGGAGCTCGCGGAGGTCGGAGATGGGGGTCATATGGGCGGCGTCGAAAAGCTCTTGGGCCTGGGGCGACACTCCTTCGCCGCTATCGAGCATAAACCTGTCAGCAGGGTGGATATAAACAGGGATGTCGAGCTTTTCTGCCAAAGACCCGGCATCTCGGGTGTGGTCAATATGGCCGTGTGTGAGCACGATAGCCTCATAGTCCAAGTCATGCTCGATGACCTTTTCCATCGCATCCATGCCCGGGTCCACTATGAAAGCGCGGCGGCCTTCCGCAATCACATAGGTATTGGTCTGAAACGGACCGGCAGTAAAACCGTAGATTTCCATGCCCACTACCCTAGCTGCCCGAAACAAAAAAGAGCCGGCCTCCCCCATTTTCAGGATGAGTAGAGGCCGGCAGCGCCGAACGGCTTAACGCAAAATATCCCAGACCTTGTCATAATCAAGCTGGGTGACCACGCCAGGAACCATTTGAGTGTGGATGACCTTGTGGTTTTCATCAGCCACCACCACGGAGCGGGCAAGCAAGCCTTCCAAGACGGAATCGCGCACAGTCACGCCGAACTTCTCACCAAAGTCAGAGCGAAATGCGGAGGCGGTGATGACATCATCAATGCCGTCAGCCGCGCAAAAGCGCTTGAGGGTAAAGGGCAAATCGAGAGAAACGGAGAGAAGCTTAGTGTTATCTAGCTGAGAAACCTGCTCATGAAAACGGCGCAGCTGCTCCTGACAGGCAGGGGTTTCAACAGAGGGCAAGATGGAAATAATAAGGCGCGTGCCCGCAAAGGTCTCATTGGTAATCTGACGCAGGTCGGTACCGATGAGTTCAAACTCGGGCAGCGGGTCTCCCACTGGGGGAAGTTCACCAACGGTGGGCGTTGGCGGATCGGTAAAATCTGGTTCAACCATAGAAACCAGCGTACTTATTATTGGGCTTTAGAGCTATTAACTTGCTCAGTTTTCCATGCCAACGCTTTCTCAGCTGTCGGGAACCGCTAGACTCAGTCAGGTTGAATCATGCCACCGATAATCGCTAGAAAGGTTGACTCCCGGTGCCAAATAATCAAAAGCGCGGCGAAGAGGCGCTGAGCAAGCTCGAGCGCGAGCTGAAATCCCGCGAACGCAAGCAGAAGGCACGCCCGCTAGGCGTTGTTGCCGCCTCCCTCGTAGTAATTCTCGCCCTCGTCGGCGGCATCTACTTCTTGTCCACCCGCGAAGGCGACGATGAAAACGTACAGGCTGAAGAGTCTTCCGCAGCTGAGACCTCGCAAGAAACGCCACAGGCGCAGCCCATCGCTGACAAGCGCGCCAAGGCCCTGCCGGATACTGTGACCTGTAAATATGAGGACAACGGGCAAGAGTCCAACGGCGCAAAGAAGCCCAACGGCAAGGATATTTCCACCAAGGGCACCGTCACCGTTTCCTTTGAGACCAACCAGGGCACTATTGAGATGGAAATGGACCGCGCCAAGGCGCCGTGTACCACCAACGCTATTTCTGAGCTAGCCAAGTCGGGCTACTACGACGACACCGTTTGCCACCGCATGACCTCAAGCGGGATCAACGTACTGCAGTGCGGCGACCCAACCGGTTCCGGTTCCGGCGGCCCCGGCTTCAGCTTTGCTGATGAGTACCCCACCGACGAGGTGGAGGAGAAGGACGCACAGAACCCCGTTGTCTACCCGCGCGGTTCCGTCGCCATGGCCAACAGCGGCCCAGACACCAATGGTTCCCAGTTCTTCCTCAACTACGACGATTCTGAGCTGGCCCCGAGCTACACCTACTTCGCCACCATCACCGAAAAGGGCATGAAGACGATGGATAAGATTGCCAAGAACGGCGTCGAAGGCGGCCAGCCAGATGGTAAGCCCGCTAAGGAAGTCAAGATTAAGAAGGCAACCGTCAAGGCTTAGGCGACAGAAAAAGCCCTGCTTGGCGACGCCCCCCTCTTAGCTCCACCGCACCACCCCCTAACGGGGGCGGGTACAAAGCCCCGGCCATTGACCACACATTCCGTGGATGAATGCGCCGGGGCTTATCCTTTCCTTAATTTAAGCTGAGCTCTATTATGAGGGTTAAGCTGCAGAAACAGGAGAACACTAAAATTCCCCCAGATCACAAGAGTCACAGTAGTAAACACGCAGCACACAGCGGGCTTTCAGCTAGTTCAGCCGATGAACAAAAACCTGCCGATACTGTTGCGGAAGCCTGTCAGCCTGTCTAGTATTTGAAACGTCTTTGAACACACCAAGCTTGTTAGGAATCAAAAATGAAGCTTTTCTCCCGCAAGGCACTCGTTGCCGGCGCAACCGCTCTGTCCGTCGCTTTCGCAGGCACCACCGTTGCTACCGCTGCTGAGAAGGACAACGGCGCAGCTATCCAGAACGACGAGACCAACTCCTCCAGCGCCTCCGACTTCTTCGGTAACCTTTCTTCCGACACCACCACCGACAAGGATGGCAACGAGGTTCCGAAGACCAGCAAGCAGAAGGCTGACGAGGCAAAGGCTTGGATCGGCGTCGTCACCGCTGTTATCGGCGCCCTGGGCACCCTGTTCGCCTTCGCTAACAAGTACTTCGACCTGCCTATCGGCAACAAGTAAGGTCACCGCTTCATAGCGATTCTTAAGCCGCTGCTTCCCTTAGTGGAATGCAGCGGCTTTTTCGTTTGCACTTGGGCAAAGGAAGCCCACAAATCGTCTTTGCGCTCCTGGCTAAGCTGTCAAGTGCGCCCTAAGAGTCTTTAGCGTCTTCGATGTATTCGGACCCCACGAGGTCTTTAAAAAGCTCTGGGTCGATGGTTTGCCCCACCCTGATGACGGAGATGTGGCCCGTAGGCTCCAGGATCATTATCTGCACGTCTTCCATGCGGCTAATGCCGGCTCTACGAGCCGCCGAGTAGATATCCGATTCTGTAATGTGGGCCAGCGTCAGGTTATCTTCAACCATCTCACCGCTAAAGACTAAAAGGATGGGACGACGGTCCAGAAAGCGCGTCCACTTCACTACCTTGCGAATGGTACCGAAGGCAGCTTCGAGCGCCATCAGCGTGGTCAGGCCGATGACGCCGGCGGCAAGGGTCGGTGGATTGCCCACGATGACACGGCCCGCGACCGCGCCGAACATAATAATGATGATGGCATCTGAGGCCGTCATGGACGTAAGCACGCGAGAGCCAAATACCTTCACCAAAACCATGAAGGATAGGTAGATACCCAAAGTCGCCAGCACGACAACGGGAATACGGTGCCATTCAATACCCAGCTGATAAGTAATTTCGCGCAGGAAGAGTTCTAGAGTATCCACGACTGCTTAGGTTACCCGGCAGCCGCTAGACATACAGAAAAGGCGGAGCGTCGCTCCCCCGTTCAGGAAGAGCCGCTCCGCCTAGTGCTGTGCTGTCCTAGATGTGGAACTGCTTGCGCAGGTCCTCAATCATCTTGCGCGCTGGAGCAGGAAGAATCTGCGGGTTCATGCCCACAACCGCAACGCCAGCTACCAACGCTGCAACGATGGCGAATACTGCGCCACCCACGGAAGAGCCGTTGGAGGAGAAGGAAGAGCCCTTTGGCGCAGGCTTAGCTCCCGGCTTTTCGGAGCCCTCGCCGCTTACCTCGATAGGCAAAGTTGCCTTGGTGCCTGCGTCAGTGGTGATTTCGAGGTTCTGCTTGCCGCTCAGGTTCTCTGGAATGGTGAGCTTTACCGTTGCGCGACCGCGCTCACCAAATTGCGCATCGCCTTCCTGTGCGGCGTTGTCGATGTCTACGGTCTGCTCAGCGTCGCCCAGCTTCACGGTTGCCTTCTTCGCCATCGGCTCACCGTCGGTGGAGTAATTGAGGCTGGACAGGTTCACCGTGATTTCCTCACCCGGCTTCACGTCTCCCTCAATGTGTGCACCGATCTGGCCCTGGCCCGTGCGGACCTCCGATTCACCCGACTTGATGTAGTCGATCATGGCCTGAGTGTCCATGTAGCCCACATCGTTCTTGTCCTTGATGGAACCAGCGTTGAAGTAGCCGTCACCGCCTGCTTCTTCATCACTGGAAGCAAGGAAGGAAGACAGCGCAATGGAGTAATCCTTCTTCGGATCAATTGGCTCGCCATTGATAGTCACGGACTTTACGCGCTCGCCCTTGCCAGCCTTCTGGTCGTAGACCACCTGGACGTTATTGGAAATCCCCATGGCAAGGCGTGGAATGCTTCCCTCCTGCCACTGGTTTTCCAATGCCTTGATGAAATCTTCACCAGAAATCTTGGCGGTAATCACGGAGTTGCCAAAAGGCTGTACTTCAAAGATGTCCTTGTAGGTAACATCTCCGCCCTTTAGGTCGGCACGTACACCGCCGGCGTTCATAACACCGATTTCGATATCCTTGCCTACCTGCTCGCTCATGGCATAGCGTTGGCCTTCTGCGATGAAGTTATTGAGAGTGGATTCTACGCCATGGTTGGAACCAGCCTCTGCGCCTTCGTCAGAGCCACGGAACAGGTCTTGCTTCACATTGCCAGCTGTCTTAGAACCTTCAACCTCGGCTTCCTTCTGTGCCTTCTCAACGAGGTCCGCAATCTCGGCGTCCGGATCAACATCGGCAGCATCCGTAGCATCGTACTGGCTGAGTTTGATGTCGGTTACCTTCTTGGCGGACTTGTCAAAGGTGATGTCGACGTCGTTAAGCAGCTTGCCATACTCATGGCCCTCTGCCCACTGCAATGGAAGGGCACCTTCGCGGGGGATTTCGCCCTTGGTGCGCTGGTGAGTATCGCCGCCGAAGAGCACGTCTACGTCTTTATTGAAGCCCTCGGCATAGTCTTGGGCATCCTCGTGGAAGAGCGCGACGACGACGTCCGCCTCGCCAGATTCCTTCAGGCGGGTGGCCTCTTCATTCGTTGCCTTTACTGGGTCTGTGAAGGTAACGCCCGGGATCTTCGCCGCGGATACCTTGTACTTGGTATTTTCCGTCACGGTTCCGACATAACCCACTTTGACGCCGTCCACGTCTTCAACGTGAGAAGGCTCGAGCAAGGGTTGACCATCCTTAAGCACGTTTGCGCCCAGGATGGGGTACGTAGAGTTCGGCTGAATGCGCTCGGTGAGATCCTCGGTGCCCTTATCGAACTCGTGGTTACCCACTGCTGACACCTTCATGCCCATCTTGTTAAGGGCCTCGAGGGTGTACTTGTCATCAGAAATTGCAGATACGAAGG
Organism: Corynebacterium sp. ACRPE; assembly: GCF_022347435.1. Lineage (NCBI taxonomy): Bacteria > Bacillati > Actinomycetota > Actinomycetes > Mycobacteriales > Corynebacteriaceae > Corynebacterium > Corynebacterium sp. ACRPE. Next base: position 68,869 of record NZ_JAKRNA010000008.1, read on the forward strand.
CGGAGCCACCCACGTTATCGCCCGAAGAAGTCAGGTTGAATTCCTGACCCTCATTTACCTGTTTAATGAGGGTCTGCAGGCGAGCTACGCCGATCTCATCGCCGGCCTTTGCTGGGTCACCAATCTTGTCCTCCAAGTGACCGTGAATATCGGTGATATTGGTGACGGAGATGGTGGTCTTGTTTTCCTGTGCCACCGCCTGCGCGCCGGAGAGAGCAACAGCGGAAACGGTAGTGGCGGCCACAAGCTGGCCGATGCGACGGAACTGCATTGAAGTACTCCTAGATAGTAGAAAGCGACAGGATAATTTATATCGCTTCATAATTTATATCGCTTCGCTAACTACTTGGCAGGAGAAATTAAGCCCGCTTGCTGGAGCTTTACCTTGCAGCAGCCAAGAATTCACACACAAGTAACCTCCCCGATGCCTTCGCGTTGCTTGCCCCGCCCCTCCTTGAGGGTAAGGAGAAAGCGCGCTAAGCAGTTACTCGGTAGACGTCGAAGACGCCTTCGGTATTGCGCAGTGTGGTCATCAGGGTTCCCAATTGCTTGGTGTCCGAAACGGAGAATGTGAACCTTACCGTCGCGATATGGTCATCGCCGCGATTCGAGTTCATGGTCAAAACGTTGATGTTCTGATCGCTCATTACCCGAGTGAGCTCCGAAAGGAGGCCCTGACGGTCGAGGGCTTCCAATTGCAGCGTCGCCGAGAAAGCGCCCGTTGCAGAGGTACCAGAAGACCAGGCCACCTCCAACATGCGCTCTGGTTCTGCCTTGAGCTTTTCCGCGTTTGTGCAATCGGCTCGGTGCACGGAGACTCCCCCGCCGCGGGTAACGAAGCCGAAAATGGCATCGCCCGGCACGGGCTGGCAGCACTTGGCGAGCTTTGCCATCACATCGGGGCTACCTTCCACCAAGATGCCTGTGCCCGATGCCGAGTCTTCGGTGTGTTGGGCACGGGAGTGCTCAATTTCAGACAGTGGCGTGCGCGAGGCCAGGGTGTCGATGGCATCATCTTGGTCGCCAAACATGGCAACCAATTGGTTGGCAACGTGTTGAGCAGATACGTGGCCCGCGCCGATGGCGGTGTACAGCGAATCGACATCGGTATAGTGCAGCTGTTCCGCTACCTGCTTCATGGAGCTGGCAGTAAACAGGCGGTGCATAGGCAGGCCACCGCGCTGGACTTCGGTAGCCAAGGCATCGCGGCCGGCTTCCAAGTGTTCTTCGCGGCGTTCCTTGGCAAACCACTGCCGCACCTTGGTCTTGGCGCGAGCGGACACCAGGAAATCCTGCCAATCGCGGGACGGACCAGCATTGGGATCCTTGGAGGTAAAGATTTCCACCTTGTCGCCGGATTTTAGCTTCGATTCGAGCGCGACTAGCTTGCCATTGACCTTGGCGCCTATACACCTGTGCCCGACCTCAGTATGTACTGCGTAGGCAAAGTCCACCGGAGTTGAACCGGCAGGCAGGTTCACCACATCGCCTTTCGGGGTAAAGGCGAAGATTTGCTTGGCGGTCAGGTCGTAGCGAAGCGAGTCGAGGAACTCGTTGGGATCGGCGGCTTCCTTCTGCCAGTCCAGAAGTTGGCGCATCCACGCCATCTGGTCCACTTCTTCCTGGTGGCCCGAGTTCTTGCCCTTGGTTTCTTTGTAGCGCCAGTGAGCAGCCACACCGAACTCAGCGTTGTAGTGCATCTCGTGGGTACGTACCTGGACCTCCAAGGTAGCGCCACCATCTGCCAGCACCGTGGTGTGCAGGGACTGGTACACGCCGAAACGTGGGGAGGAAATATAGTCCTTGAAGCGCCCGGGCAGAGCTTGGTAGATCGAGTGAACCACGCCAATTGCGGCATAACAGCTATTGACGTCCTCGACCAAGATGCGGATTCCTACGAGGTCGAAGATCTCCGCGAAGTCACGGCCGCGCACGATCATCTTTTGATAGATGGACCAGTAATGCTTTGGTCGGCCCATAACCTCGGCTTCAATGCCGTTTTCCTTCAGCGCCCCACTGACCTGGCTAATGATCTCCTTCAGTGCGCGGTCGCGGGAGGGGGCGCGATCTGCCACCATGCGCACGATCTCGTCGTACTTCTTCGGATACAAGATGGCAAAGGACAGATCTTCCAGCTCCCACTTCACGCTGGCCATGCCGAGGCGGTGAGCTAGCGGCGCGATAACCTCGAGGGTTTGCCGCGCCTTCTTAGCCTGTTTTTCGGGCGGGAGGAACCGCATGGTACGCATATTGTGCAGACGGTCGCTGACCTTGATGACCAGGACTCGGGGGTCGGTGGCCATGGCGACGATCATTTTACGAATGGTCTCGGCCTCTGCTGCCGAGCCTAGTGCCACCTTGTCCAGCTTGGTCACGCCATCGACCAAGCGAGCTACCTCGGGACCGAAATCCCAGGTGAGGTCCTCTAGCGAGTAGTCCGTATCCTCCACGGTGTCGTGCAGCAGTGCTGCGACGATGGTGGTGGTGTCCATACCGATCTCTGCCGCGATCGTCGCCACGGCGAGCGGGTGGGTGATATACGGTTCTCCGGATTTGCGAAAGACACCTTCATGGAGCCGCTCCGCGGTGTCATAGGCGCGATTGAGTAGATCAGCATCGGCCTTGGGGTGAAACTTGCGGTGGATGGACATCAACGGGTCCAGCACCGGATTTACCTTCACTCGGCCGCCGGTAAGCGAACGAGCTAGGCGAGCCGACATGCTGCGCATTCCGCCGCCGGACTGGCGCTTTACGGGTTTGTCCATCGCCAAATCTACCGCCCTTCACAGTGCCACGGGCCTTGTGGCCTCATGTCCATCTAGATCGTGGAATCTAGCTTAGGCATCCCATCTTAGTCTGTGGCATTCAACACAATGAGCGGCGGGCCGGATAAGCGCTCACGACCGTTGAGACCCTTGACTTCCAACACCACCACATTGCCAGCGACTTCGGCACCTGCGGACTCAAGCAAAAGCTTGGCACCGTGGAGGGTGCCACCGGTGGCCAAGACGTCGTCGACAAGCACTACGCGCTTGCCCTTGATGTCGACGCCGCTGGCTGGAATCTCCAGCGCCGCAGAGCCATACTCCAGCTCATATTCCTCGGTATATACCGGAGGGGGAAGCTTGCCCTTCTTGCGGATGGCCAGGATACCCAGGCCCATCTTGTAGGCGACGGCCGAGCCGAGGAGGAATCCACGGGCGTCTAGGCCGCCAATCATATCTGCGCCCAATTCCTCGCAGGCGGCCGCCAAGCCGTCCACTACGGTGCGAAATGCCTCTGGGTCCGCCAAGACTGGGGTGAGGTCCTCAAAGAGGATGCCCTCCTCTGGGAAGTCTTGAACGAGGCGAACCTTGTCCTTGAGTGCCTGTGCTGCTGATTCGTAGTGCGAGCTCATAATCTTCCTTGAGAAATTTTTGCGAGAGGTCGTTAACGGCCGCTGTGCGCGGCCTAGTTCTTTTCAGCTGGGGCGGTGCTGTGCCAGCGATCCATATTCCAACCGATGCCCGAGACGCCAGTGTACGGCAGGACACCTTCCACGTCGCGGCGGACGAGGAAGACCCGCGGCTGCGCTGAGAGAGGAATGGATGGAACATCCTTCCACAGAGCCTCTTCTGTCTTCTTCAGCTCCGCAGAGTTCTTCATGCTCGACTCCACAGTGGAATACTCCGTCTGGGGATCGACTGGGCCGAGAAAGGCATCGACGGTAGGCGCCCAGGTTTCCGGATCCATTTCCAAGTAGTGCTGGGACATGAACTCCGCAGACGCGTCCTCGATGGTGATACCGGCCGGCTCACAGGATGCACGAAGTTGTTCCACCATGGCGGCATAACGTTTATCCGGTCCCAAGTAGCCCACCTTGATAGTGGTCCCGTTGAGATCGCCGGCCTTGGCTAAATCGGTGCCCTGGTGATCCTTCCCCACCTTTTCTAGGCTGCCGGCAACTGGGTTGGTCGCGGAGACGGTACGCAGGTAAGCCGGTGGCACCTCCACACCGGAGGCCGCTGAGCTTGCTTGCGCAACCGCCTGCTGATCGACACAGGCCGCGAAGCTCTCGCGCGCCCACGGCTCCGCGAATACTCCAGCTTCAGATAGCGTGAGCGTATCCGTTAGCTCGCCGACCATTGGAGTGACCTCGTAGGGGGACTCCCCTGCCTCATCCTTCGTGCTGTCCAGCCAGTCAGGATTTTCGCTTGCGGCATCGACTACGCGCAACGCGCCTTTATCTGCGAGCTTCTGTGCATCAGCCTCCGAAGGCCAGACCACAACATGATCTTCCGCTGGGGCGTCTCCGAAGTACTTTTCGTTTGCTTTGAGAATGATCTCCCCTTCGTCGCCTACCTTGTCAATGACATAGGGTCCAAAGGAGACCTGCAGCTCGGGATCTAGTTGATCCTTGGCCACGGAGAAGCCATAGCGCCATTCCTTAGCAACCGGCGCAAGCGCCTGCATGTCTTCTACTGTCAGGGCGGCGTTGAGTTCCTCAATGCTCAACTCGGACTTCTTGGCCAGCGCATGGGCCGGCATGACCGTGCCGGCGCCAAACATGTGGCGCCAGCGCTGCCCCTGATCCTTGTTAAAAGTCAGGGTGAACGTTTTGCTTTGGGGCTCACAGCTAAAATCCGCGATGTCATTCATCAACGGCATATGGGAGGCAAATTCAGCTGGATGAGTACCGGCCACATACGCCAAAAAGTAGTCGTCACAGGTAACGGGGGTGCCATCGGAAAAGACGGCATCCTCCTCCAAAGTGAGCTGAACGCTGCGCTGGTCGCTGCCGGCAACGGGCGGAAGCTCTTCAGTTTCAACCAGATCCGCATTGGGGATTAATTCGCCAGAGGGGCCGGGCACGAAAAGGCCCGGATAAAGCCGCGTAGACAGCAGTCCGGCGGAGGTAGCATCACCAAAAGACGTGCCAGCATTAGTGGTGGCCAAGCGGGAATTTACCTGGTAGCCAAAGTATCCATAGGATTCTGGCTCCTGGGGAGCACTAGGCGAGTCCTCTTCGCCGCCCTGCCCGCTACAAGCAGAAGCAGCTAGAGCTAGAGCTGAAACGCACGAAGCAACGACTTTCCTTGCCCAGTGATGTTCGCTAGAACTGCTCTTTGATTTAAGCACCGTAATTTGCCCTCACTTCAGCTACAATTCCGCCAAAAATTTTACTACCGGAGGTTACCGGCCCGGGCGCCAAGTTGCGCCCGGGTGTCCAGTGGACTCGGACAGATCATCTTCGATCTCGGCCGGGGTGGACTTTGCGCTCACTGGTGAGACCACGGTGCGACCAGAGGATGCTGTGCCAGATTCTGCCGCGGCATTCTCGTCCTTGCCAGCACGGTAGTCCGCGACCCGCTTGTTGTGACGCTTGATCTTCTTGGACATGTTGGCGAGGGTCACGACCAGCGGCGTAGCAAAGAAGATGGAGGAGAAAATGCCTTCGACCACGCCAATGAGCTGGATGAGCGCCAAATCGCGGAGGGTACCGATACCCATGAGCCATACAGCCACCACGAAGAGCGCGATGATAGGCAGCGCAGAAATTACAGAGGTAGAAATCGAGCGCATGACGGTCTGGTTAATTGCCAAGTTTGTCAGCTCAGCATAGGTCTTCTTGCGCTGGCCTTCGAGGCCTTCCGTGTTCTCGTTGATCTTGTCAAAGACGATGACCGAGTCATACATGGAGAAGGTCAGGACGGTAAGCAGACCAATGATGACGGCCGGAGAAACTTCGAAGCCAAACAGGGCGTAGATACCGGCAATGATCACGCCGTCTGCAATCAGCGCGATAATCGCGGCAAAAGCCATGTTCTTCTGCAAGCGAATGGCCACGTAAACGGTCGCGGCTACCAAAAAGACCAGCATGGCAATGAGCATGCGCTGGGTAATAGAAGAACCCCAGGATTCAGAAACCGTGGACGAGCCAATGGCATCCGGGGTGGCCTTGCCGTTTTCATCCTTCGGCTGGAAGTTGTCATAGATAGCCGCGCGGGCCGCATTCACGTCCTCTTGGCTCAAGCGCTCAGAAACGATTTCCAAAGTCTCGGAGTCGCCGGCACCCACAATGTGAACCTGCTCGGGTTCTACACCGGTGGCGTCTTCGAAGACCTGGCTTACCTGGTCTTCCTTGAGGTCGCCTGCCGGCATCGACAACGTGGTGCCACCTTCGAAGTCAATCGAGAGTGAGAAACCACGAATGAGGATCGCGGCCACTGCGGCCACGATCAATGCGGCGGTGATGCCGTACCACAGCTTGGTGCGGCCAATGAAGTCATAACCGCGCTCGTCCTCGTAGAGGCGGTCCATCCGGGAAATCTTGTGCTTAGTCGAAACAGCCATGCTTATTTCTCCTCATCTTCCGCAGCATCTACGGGACGTGCGGTTCCTGCGGCAGAATCTCCTGCCGTTTCTTTGGTGGCTGACTCTTTAGCGCCGGAGGCTTCAGCAGAGCTTGCTTGACGATGTCCCGAGCCAAAGTAGCCGCGTTCACGGCGCTCTTCCACCAGTGCGTAGATTCCGCCGAGGCCATTCATCGAAGGTTTAGCGGCAGCCGGACGGCGCCCGACCATCTGCATCAGCGGCGCCATGACCAGGAAGGATACGACCAAGTCGAAGACCGTGGTCAGACCCATGGTAAAGGCGAAGCCCTTTACCTCACCGATAGCGAGGAAGTAGACCACAACAGAGCCAATCAGGGTGACCGCGTTACCGGTCACAATGGTCGCACGAGCGCGCTCCCACGCCTTTTGCGTAGCAGAGCGGAAGGTGCGTCCCTCGAGAAGCTCGTCCTTGATGCGCTCGTAGTAGACCACGAAGGAGTCAGCGGTTGCGCCCACACCGATAACCAGACCGGCGATGCCGGAAAGGTCCAGCGAGTAACCGATCCAGCGGCCCAGCAGAACCAGGGAGCCATAGGTCAGTACGCCAGAGGCAATGAGGAAGATGAGGGATACACCGGCCAGCGCGCGGAAGTAGTACAGCGAGTAGGCCATCACGAGTACCAGGCCAACGAGGCCTGCAATGAGGCCGGCCTGCAGAGCGGCCTTGCCCAGTGTTGGCGGAATGGACTCTACGGTGCCACCCGGCTCGCCATTTTCACCGGCGAAGGACAACGGCAGTGCGCCATACTTCAGGTTATTTGCCAGGTTTTGTGCCTCTTCCTGGCTAAAGTCACCAGTAATGGAGGTGGCAGAGCCTACCGGGGTAGCGCCCTGGATAACTGGTGCGGAAATAACCGCAGAGTCAAGCGTGATGGCAACCTGGTCCTTAAGGTGTTCCTGGGTCAGGTCCGCCCAGGTCTGCGAACCGTTCGGACCATCACCGGTCTTGAAGGAGAAGTTGATCTCCATCTGGCCGGACTGACCGTTAAGGCCGCCTTCGATCGGAGAATTGGTATCGATCTCGTTGCCAGTGAGGCGAGTGCCGTTTTCGTCCTTGATGCCATTGAGAAGCGGTGCTGGCTCCAGAACGTACGGGTTGCCGTTGGAGTAGTCACAGGTAACAAATGGCTTGGCAGGATCGTCGGCTCCGGCCAGGGGATCGCTACTGCCCTGGCAGGTCATCAGCCCAGAGGCTGCAGCCTGGGTGGTCGGGTCCTCGGACTGACGGTCCTTCAGGAGCATCTCCGTGACTTCATCACGGCGCTTAGTCTGCTCAATGGAGTTGCTTGGCTGCTCAAGCGGCTTGGCGCTGACCTTAGGAGCCTTCTGTTTCTTTGGCTCCTTGCCAGTCATCTGTGCTTCTTGCTGAGCGATGGACTGGGTCATCTGTTCCATCTGCTTATTGGCCTCGTCTGCGCTGAGTACGTCGTACTTCACCCAGCGATTGGCCATATCTTCCAGCACCTTATTGAGCTTTTCCATATCCGGCATGGAGGGCTTAGCCACCGGACGGAAGAACAGCTGCGAGGTCTGGCCCACGGCCTGTGCCTGGGAGGCGTCTTCACCTGGCACGGTAATGACCAGGGTATTGCCGTTGATGACAACCTCAGAACCAGAAACACCCATGCCGTTAACACGCTGTTCCAAAATGTTGCGTGCTTGCTTGAGCTGGTCTTGGGTGGGTTCCTCGCCTTGCGGCGCCAGCGTTACGCGGGTACCGCCCTGCAAGTCGATGCCAAGCTTTGGGGTGCTTTGACGGCTACCAGTTAAAAAGATAAGCGCATAGATAACAACCACAATGAGCACGAAGAGCGCGAGCGCGCGCTTCGGCCATTGGCGTTTGCTATTTTTCATAGCGCCACGGGTTTTTGCGGACAACGATAATCTCCTGTGCTGCTTATAACAGGGTGTTTAAACATTAAATACGGCCCCGCCACATGGCGCAGGCACGTCAACAACGCACAATCGTACGTCATCAGGCGGAGTTTTCCTTAACGAGGGCCAGATAAGGCCCAAAGTGTGATGGGGTCTACGCTCCGCGAAGTCCCCACCTACCAAGCAAACATTAAGGTAAATCTTAGGAAATGGCGGGCTACTTCTCCTCGCCGTCAAACGGAGGGTACTTCTCATCAGGCAGGTTATCTGCCGCATCGTTCTTCTCTTCCCCAGCAGCGGGACGCGCCAGGTCATTGGCCTCTTGTTCGGTGCGAATCACGGCCATCTTGTCAAAAGTAACCACCACACCAGGGGCGATTTCTAGATCCACATCCTTGTCGCCAGTGCTGCGCACCACGCCGTGCACGCCGCCTGCCGTAACGATGGCGTCGCCCGGCTGCAGGGAATTCTGGAGGGCCTGCATCTCATTTTGGCGCTGGCGCTGCTTTCGCATGGCCATAAACGAGGGAACGACGAAGAGGATGCCAATAATGATGAGAATGATGATTTCCATAGCACCCTAGTGTGCCAGACGGCGGTGTGCACAGAAACCCCAAGGGGGCATCGCCAAGCAGGCTAGCCCCTGAATTAAAACAGCCCGGCCGCGCCCTCCGGCGGGGTAAGCCCCAGGTGCCGCCATGCTGCAGCGGTAGCTACGCGGCCGCGTCCAGTGCGCGCAACCATCCCGGCACGCACCAGGTAAGGCTCACACACCTCCTCCACCGTCGAGGGCTCCTCGCCCACTGCGATGGCCAGTGTGCTCACGCCAACCGGTCCGCCGCCGTGTCCCTTAATCAAGGCATTGAGCACCGCCCGGTCGAGGCGGTCAAGTCCCATGTCATCTACGTCAAAGACTTCGAGCGCTCCTTGGGCCGCACTGAGATCAATCAGGCCGGTGCCATTGACCTCGGCATAGTCTCGAACGCGGCGCAGCAAACGGTTAGCAATACGCGGGGTTCCGCGCGACCGAGAGCCAATTTCTACCGCCGCATCGTGGTCAATTTCCACGTCCAAGATGTGGGCGGCGCGCTTGATCACTTGCGTGAGATCAGCCGTGTCGTAGTACTCCATCTGCGCGGTGAAACCGAAGCGGTCGCGCAATGGGCCGGTGAGCATGCCGGCGCGCGTAGTCGCGCCGACCAGGGTAAAAGGCGGGATCTCTAGCGGAATAGAAGTAGCACCAGGCCCCTTGCCCACAATGACGTCAATGCGGAAGTCCTCCATTGCCATGTACAGCATTTCTTCTGCTGGCCGGGCAATGCGGTGGATCTCATCGATGAACAGGACATCGCCTTCCATTAGGTTGGAAAGCATTGCGGCCAAATCACCGGCGCGCTCCAAAGCGGGCCCGGAAGTCATACGCAGCGAGGTCCCCAGCTCCTGGGAAATAATCATCGCCATTGTGGTCTTGCCCAGGCCCGGCGGCCCTGAAAGCAAAACGTGGTCGGGCGTCACCCCACGGTTCTTTGCCCCCTTAAGCACAAGGGAGAGCTGCTCGCGCACCTTGGGTTGGCCGATGAACTCCTCGAGCGACTTTGGACGCAAGGAGCGTTCAATATCATGCTCCTCGGAGTGTGCGGTGGCATCCACATCGCTATTGCGTTGGGTGGCGTGCGCGGCGTCGACGCCCTCAGGGAGATTGAACTCGGTGCGCTCAATATCGGACATATTTTTCAGCCTTCCTGCCGGTTATTTCTTCTTGCCCAGCTGCGCCAACGCTGCACGCAAAAGAGTGGACGTATCGGCATCGGGATTTTCCGCGTAGGCAGATTCCACCACGGGACGCGCTGCCTTATCGGTAAACCCGAGGCCAATGAGCGCCTCAGTCACGCTTTCTACCACGGCACCACCGTTCGGCGCGACGGCGGTATCAACGGAGCCTGCGGCGGCGGGCTCGCTTGGCGCAAAGGCCGCTACCTTATCTTTCAGCTCCAGCGCCAAGCGTTGGGCCATCCGCTTGCCGACGCCCGGGATAGACTGCAGTGCCTTCACATCTTCCCCGCCAATTGCCGCCGCAAGCTCCCCTGCCCCCATGACCGACAGCGCCGCCAAGGCAAGTTTAGGCCCTAGGCCGGACACGGATTGCAGCACATGGAACATCTCGCGATCCTCATCAGCGCTAAAGCCATAGAGAGTCAGAGAATCTTCCTTGACCACCAAGTTGGTCAGAACCCTGGCTTGTTCTCCGCGGCGCAAGGTGCCCAGCGTTTTTGGGGTAGCTAAAAATTTGTACCCCACGCCTGCACAGTCGATAACCCCATGGTCGAGTCCAATATGGATTACCTCTCCACGCAGTGCAGCAATCATTGGCTTCTTATCCTTCCACTCTCAGTAAAATTCCTAGCGCTTCTTGCCCTGGCCGCGCACGCCGCTGGTCTTAGCACCAAGCCCGAGACCGGTATGGTCCATCCGCACAATGGCCGGGGCACGCCAACAGTGGCACACTGCCAACGCAAGAGCGTCGGCGGCGTCGGCAGGCTTGGGTGGTTCAGTCAACCCCAGAATACGGGTAATCATGGTGGTCATCTGCTTCTTATCTGCACGTCCGTTACCAGAGATGGCCTTTTTCACCTCGGACGGGGTGTACATGTACACCGGAATATCGCGTTCGGCGGCAGCTAGCACCAGCACGCCTACGACGTGGGCCGTTTGCATGACTGTGGACACCTGACCGCGTTCGAAGACGCGCTCGATCGCAACCACATCTGGCGAATAGTCATCCATCCACTCTTTCGCCGCCACCGAAAGGCGCAGGAGGCGCTCCGTCAAGTCCTTATCGCTAGGGGTGCGCACCACGCCGACAGAAACGGGAAGGATTGCTCGGCCACGACCAGCCTGAACCACGGAAAGTCCGCAGCGCGTCAAGCCTGGGTCAATCCCCATCACGCGCATTCCTTCTAGGTTCATCTCTCCCCCATTGTCATGTTGGCACCACTGAGCACCGCCTACTGCCCCATTATGGACTACACACAGGTGTTCTACAAGCGTAGCATCCAGCTTTCGCATAACGAAGCGCCGGCAACGTCTCCTGGGCTATACCCACGGAGCGCTACCGGCGCTAAGAGCCGTCCTTGCGGCGAGGTGGTTAGTCCTCGTTCAGCTCGGCTAGAACTTCATCGGAGAGATCCATATTGGTGTAGACGTTTTGCACATCGTCGGAGTCTTCCAAGGCGTCGATGAGGCGGAAAATCTTCTTGGCGTCATTGGCCTCCAGCGGTACCTCGACAGACGCACGGAAGTCATTGTCGGAGTCATCGACCTGAATATCGGCGTCCTTGAGCGCGTCCTTGACTGCCTGCACGTCCGTCGGCGCGCAAACAATCTCAAACTTCTCACCCTGGTCCTTGACCTCTTCCGCGCCTGCTTCCAGCACGGCCATCAAGACGTCATCCTCCGTCAGCTCGCCCTTTTCTACCAAGACGTAGCCGGTACGGGTGAACATGTAGGCCACAGAGCCGGACTCACCCAAGTTGCCGCCGTTCTTGGACATCGCGGTACGCACGTCGGTTGCCGCACGGTTGCGGTTATCCGTAAGGCACTCAATGAGCATGGCTACGCCGTTGGGGCCGTAGCCCTCGTACATGATGGTTTCCCAGTCAGCGCCGCCGGCTTCTTCACCGGAACCGCGCTTGCGAGCACGCTCAATGTTGTCATTGGGGACGGAGGCCTTCTTGGCCTTCTTGATCATGTCATCAAGTGTTGGGTTAGCCGCTGGGTCACCACCGCCGGTACGAGCCGCCACTTCGATGTTCTTGATCAGCTTGGCAAATTCCTTGCCACGCTTGGCATCGTTGGCAGCCTTCTTATGCTTGGTAGTTGCCCATTTCGAGTGGCCTGACATGTAGTCCCTTTCTAATCGGGTGCTGAAACTGGTGGCAATTATACGTGTGCTGCACGAATGCGTGAAAGCGACCCCCTTATAAGCGGGACGTTCTTATACGTTGTGCCAATTGCCATGGGCAGAGCCGCTGCCCAAATTTTCATCTAAGTAACGTGTAAGCCCCTCTTGATTCACCAACGCCACCAATTCACCCTGCTCGGTAAAAATCTTGCCACGCGCAACCGCCGTTGCATTCGACGCCGTGGGTGATACCTGCTCATATAGCAACCACTCATCCACGCGGAATGGGCGCAGGAACCATATCGCATGGTCAAGGCTAGCCAATTGCACCTTTTCTCCCTGATGCGGAATAAGGGCCGAGCGAATCAGCGTCATATCAGACATATAGGTCAGCGCCGCACGGTGAAAGGCAGAATCCGCTGGGAGGTGACCTGTGTTGCGGAACCAGATATGCCGATAGCCGGCACCGGTGTGCTCTGCAGCCACCGGATCGCGGCCCTCTTCCGACACGAGGCGAATATCCCACTCCTCCCACTCTTTGAGGATAATCCTGGTGGAGTACGGGACTCCGCCGCCCATCCGAGCTACCTCATCGGGCCCTGGCACCTCTGGCGCAGGATCCTGATGCTGCGGGCCGCGATCCCCGTCGCGATGGAAACTAGCCATAAGAGTAAAAAGGAGCACATGTCCCTGGTAGACGCGTATCTGCCGGTTGGCGAATGATTTCCCCTCCCGAATGCGTTCGACCCGGATTTCAATTGGCCGGCTCACATCGCCAGGGCCTACAAAGTAACCATGCAGGGAGTGGATGTCTTTGCCAGACACAGTGCGCTGGGCTGCGGCCACTGCTTGAGCAGCAATCTGTCCGCCGAAGGTACGCTCAATCCGCGACTCCACAGCAGGGCCTCTAAACACATCGGCCAAATTCGTTTCCTCGACGGCCAGAATCTCGCGAATGGATGCCATCTGCACACTCCCTATGTCTGACGTCACTTCTCCCAGCGTTTGCCGTCCACACTACTCACTGGACGAGCCGTCAGTTTCCTTTTCAAATCCGTCCCCCACTTCTGGGCGCAAAAGTGGAGGAATTTTCTAAAAGAAACTATGTCCGCTACCGAAGTAAGCGCGCATTGAATAAAGTCTTTCGAGTGAAACGCATCGCTTCTGTTCCAGCAGTATGGATTGGGTGGGTCATCGCCCGCCTTGTCCTTATTTACCTACTCAAGATTAACCACAATCCCAGGGGCGATGTCGCATATTATTTTGCTGGACGCTTTGGCGATGACCCGACAAAGATGACCGAATACCCTCACGCGGGCACGTGGCCCACGGTGCTTTTGGGGTGGCTCACCGGTGAGAATATCACCGCATTCTATATCGGCTTCACCATCATGACCCTGCTAGTGGACGCCGCCTTTTTAGCCCTCCTTCTGCGTCACCACGCGACTCAACCGCGCAGTTTCCAGGCCGCCTGGTTCTGGGTCCTCTTTGGCACCGCAGCTGGCCACACCTTTGTGTGGCGTCTCGATATATTCCCCGCCCTAGCCGTTGCCGGGGCGGCTGCCCTTCTAGCAACCCGCCCGCTCATCGCCTCGGCGGTACTGGGCTTTGCCACCACGATGAAGCTTTGGCCGGGAGTCATCGCTGCCGGCTTAGTGGGCCGCTTCAACAGATCCGCAACCTGGCAGCGCCTCCTTGCCTTCTTCTGCACCATCGTCGCGGTCTGCACCGTCACGATTGCCGCCTCCGGTACCGACCGCCTGCTTTCACCGCTGAGTTATCAGGGCGTGCGCGGTCTCCAGTTGGAGTCCATCCCGGCGACGTTCCTGTTGTTGCAGGCACATCGTACTCCAGGGCGCTGGCACCTGGGCTACGCCCCGTCCAAGAGCTTTGAGATTTCCGGGCCTGGCGTAGATACCGCAATGACCTGGAGCACGATTGCCACCATTGCCATGCTCGTTTTCGCAGTGGGCTGGGCGCTGTACCGGCTGTGTGCCGGCGGGTGGACCACCCGCACAACCATGGCGTTTTTTACGGTCATGGTCCTACTGCTCATTGCGACCAATAAGGTTTTCTCCCCGCAATACATCGTCTGGCTGGGCCCCGTGCTTGCCGTGGTGATCCGCCAGCGCCTGCCGCAAGGATTCGCCTCCGTGCGGATATTCCAAGCCTTGTTAGCGTCCTGCACCATTATCGCCGCCGTGCTGGGCACCTTGGTCTACCCATTCAACTATGACTACATCTGGAACCACGTGGGCGAGAACATGTTCGCCGTCTACCTATTGGTAGCCCGCAATATCCTCATCGTTGCCATGGCCTTCATCGGGCTCATCTGGTTTGGTGTCGAGGTGGCCCTGACTTCAAAGATCGAGCGGGTGCAGATGCAGCAGCGACAGACGTCTTCCTCCCCTACGGATGGCGCGGCTGCTAGCACCGAGGCGAAGCCGGTATTCCGCCGCCGACGCGGCCGGCACGCACTTGCGTCCTAAATCTTGAGGTAGAACTGCTGCCTACTCGGCCAGCATATAATCAAAATATTCCGGCAGTTTTGCGGTGCCACCCAGATGAAAGAGGCGTACCGCAGGGCGCAGGCGCAGCGCGCGAGTGTCGCTGACCGCCTCGTTGTAGAAGCGGTGGGCAAGTTGGATGCGGCCCTCGGCGTCGGCAAGCGCGGCAGGGCGACGGTCCGCGGGAAACTCCCGCACGATGGCGGCAGATAGTTCCCGCTCGGCCATCGTGCGCGGTTCAAAGTGGCCTTGATAGAGCTCGGTAGACTCTGCTCGCTGAGCTAGCGCCGCAAGCGATGGTGCGACCGCCGCTGTTACCGCTGCCCTGCGGTCAAGTGCCGCCTGCAGCTGGGCCAGCGAGGCATCAGTGCGGATGTGCAGCGAGTTAAGCCGCTGGGCGGTAAAAAGCGCCCACAAACCTACGATGATAAGTAGGAAGAGGACTAGGGCGATTTCAATGGCCATCAACGCTTTACCCTCACCTTGGTGCCGTCTTGGACAGTCTCGTAGACCTGCATCACGGCCGCCGCTACATGGTCCCAGTCATAGGTGCTGGCGCGTTGGACGCCATTGCGCACCAACTGGGCCCGATACTCGGCGTCATCAAGCACCTCGTTGAGGACGCGAGCCAGATCCTCGCTGTCTTCGTTGCGGAACAGCGCGCCGGCAACCTCGTCGGAATCGGCATTGCACACCGCACGGAAAGCCTCGAGGTCAGAAGCAACAACAGCCGCGCCGGCCGCCATGGCCTCTACCAGCACGATGCCGAAGCTTTCGCCGCCGGTATTTGGGGCCACGTAGACATCGGCACGGCCCAGGATTTCCGCCTTTTCGGCATCGCTGACCCGGCCGACAAAATCCACGCCCTCGACCTCGCGGGCGCGACCACCGCCCATGATGGTCACGCGGATATCGTGGTGTACTTGGCGCAGCGCGCTCAGCAGGATATCGAGGCCCTTACGCGGTTCATCCAACCGCCCCAAGAAGACAACTTCCAGGGGATCGCCGGGGGCCTTAGCCGGGCTGCGGCGCCGAGCCTGCGCGTAAACCGACGTATCCACGCCGTTGGGAATAAGGACCGGGTCTCCGCCCAATTGCTCCACCTGCCACCGCCGCGCCATATCGGATACCGCGATGCCACCCCGGATCTTTTCCAAGAAGGGAACGAGGAAAGGTTTGGCCAAGGTCAACACCAGGGAGCTAGACGCGGAAGCGTGATACGTCGCCACCAGTGGGCCTTGGGCCACGGCCAGCGCGGTCATGGAAAAGCTCGGGGAGTTGGGCTCATGGATGTGCAAGACATCGAAGTCGCCCTCCTTGATGAATTGCTTTACCTTGCGCGTGACGTGGGGTCCCACGGACAGGCGCGCCACCGACCCGTTATACGCAATGGGGAAGGCCGGCCCTCCCTTGACTACGAAATCCGGCAACTGGGTGGATTCCGCAGCGGGGCCAATGACCTGTACGTGGTGTCCTTGCTCAATAAAGACTGTCGCTAGATCAAGGATATGGGCTTGAACTCCGCCTGGTTCATCGAAGGAGTAGGGGCATACGATTCCTATGCGCACTAGCTCTCCCCTTCCTGCGATGGCCCGGTGTGGCGGGCATTGCGGGCTTCTTTGCCCGCCCGCGCTTGCCGACGCCTCTCTATGTCCACATTCCACTGCGGCTGCAGCATATGCCAATCCTCTGGGTGGCGGCGGATATTGGCAGCGAAGCCATCGGCCATGCGCTGAGCTGTCTCCTGCAGATCCGTTACCTCGAGCTCAGGAGACACAGAGAGCCCCCAGCCCTCGCCTTCAAACCACGAGTGCACCACGTGCAGGGCGGCGCCGGTCTCTAGGGCAAGCTGTGCGGGACCGGCGGCCATATTGGCCTCTTCGCCCATGAAATCCACGGTAACGCCGCTTCGGGTCAGGTCGCGCTCAGCCAGCAGGCAGACCACGCCACCGGCTTCCAGCACCTCTTTGAGGCGGGCAAAAGGCGAGGATTCGCCGCCTGTGAGGGGAAGAACCTCAAAGCCCAGGGTTTCGCGGTAGTCCACAAAGGCGTCGAAAAGCACTGCGGGCTTAAGGCGCTCCGCAACGGTGGTGAACTGGCCATAATGGCCGACGAGGAAGACGCCCGCCATGTCCCAATTCCCGGAATGCGGCAACGCCAAAATGGTGCCTCGGCCGGATTGAGCCGAAGCATCAAAATGCTCGAGGCCTTCCAAGCCGCTGAGCAAGCGCTCATGCAACCCGGCATCGCCGTGGATGGCTGGCAGGCGGAACGCCTCCATCCAATAGCGCATATAGGAGCGCACGGAATCGCGCACCAACCCGCGGGTAACGTTTTCCGGGCCCACCACTCGCGCTAGGTTGCGGCGCAAGCCCTCCATTCCGCGACCGTTGCTACTTGCGTAGTCCGCACCCCAGCGAAAAAGCGTGCGCGCTATGGGCTCGGGCAGACGGCGCACCACCTTCCACCCCGCGAGGTACCCCGCCGCGGAGAGGTCTTCTTTGTCCCACATGGTGTCACAACCTCCTGGTTTTAGGTGGTGCAGTATGAGCTACTGCTGCTCCTGGCGGGCAGCGATAACCATCCGCTGGCACACGGTAAAGATGGAGCCAACGGCCAAGATCCACAGCGCTACCTCAATGGCATGCGGTACACCGAGGCCCTCGAGGCCAATGCCGCCCAGGCCCAAAATAAGCCGCTCGGGACGCTCGATCAGGCCGCCGACCATCTTGAATCCGGACGCTTCTCCCCTAGCCTTGATATAGGAAATGACCTGGGAGCATACCAAGGTGACAAAGCACGCAATGACCGTGATGCGGGAAGAATCCGCAGAATAAATCAGCCACCATGCAATAGCACTAAACAATGCACCGTCGGTGATGCGATCACAGGACGCATCCAAGGTCGCGCCAAAGGCAGTAGCCTTGCCGGTCAAGCGCGCCATGGTGCCATCGAGCATGTCGAAAGCGGCGAAGAGGCCGGACAAAACGGCAGCGGAAAAGAGGTGGCCGGTAGGAATGAGGATCACCGAAATCGCAATGGTGACTATGGTGCCCACAACCGTGACCACATTCGGGGTCAGGCCTAGCTTCAAAAAGGCCTTGGCTATAGGTTCCACCACCACGGCGGCGGGCTTTCGCCCATGCACGCTAAGCACGCGAATCCTCCTCTTCCATCTCGCGCCATCCTTCTGCCAGCACGCGGCGCGTGTCCTGCAGAAGCTGCGGTAATACCTTAGTCCCATCGAGGACAGTCATAAAGTTACTATCCCCGGGCCACCTTGGCACCACATGCAGGTGCAGGTGATCTCCTACCGAGCCGCCCGAAGCGCGACCCAGGTTGAGCCCTACGTTTATGGCTTCTGGGCGTGAAACCCGCTTGAGCACCCGGACGGCCTTTTGCGCGAAGGCCATCAACTCCTGAGATTCCTCTTGCGTGAGGTTCTCCAGCTGCGATTCCTTGCGATACGGCACCACCATGAGGTGCCCGGCGTTATACGGAAACAGGTTCAACAATGCATAGACGGTCTTGCCGCGAGCAATGATGAGCCCGTCCTCGTCGCTGCGCTGTGGGGCTTCCACGAAGGGGTCTTTAGAGCGCTTGGCAATATAGGCCATGCGATAAGGTGCCCATAACCGCTCAAGACGGTCCGGCTCGCCAGCACCTGAGTCAACGAAGGCCTCCGCCACCGCTTGGTTTTCAGCGACGGCGGAGCTGTCAGTTTCGTGTGTCTCTTTAGCGTCGGGCACTGATGAGCTCTTCGGTCGGCTGCTCGTTGTTGCGCTCTGCCACCCATGCGGCGATGAGCTCCACGGCTTCCTTTACCGGCACACCATTGACCTGGGTGCCATCGAGGAAGCGGAAGGACACGGCATCAGCTTCTACGTCGCGCGCGCCAGCCACCAGCATGAACGGAACCTTACCGGTGGTGTGGTTGCGAATCTTCTTCTGCATGCGGTCATCAGAGGTATCCACATCGGCGCGGATACCCTTCCGACGCAGCTGGGCGGCAACCTCTTCGAGGTGCGGGGAGAATTCATCAGCCACCGGAATGCCCACCACTTGGTGCGGTGCCAGCCATGCTGGGAAGGCACCGGCGTAGTGCTCCAGCAGGACGCCGAAGAATCGCTCGATGGAGCCGAAGAGCGCACGGTGAATCATGATTGGGCGCTTCTTAGTGCCGTCCGACGCGGTGTATTCCAGCTCGAAGCGCTCCGGCAGGTTGAAGTCCAACTGAACGGTAGACATCTGCCAGGTACGGCCGATGGCGTCGCGCGCCTGCACAGAAATCTTCGGGCCGTAGAAGGCTGCACCTGCGGGATCCGGAACCAGCTCCAAGCCGGACTTTTCTGCGACCGACTGCAAGATAGAAGTGGAGCGCTCCCAGATCTCATCAGAACCAACGAACTTATTCGGGTCCTTGGTAGAAAGCTCCAGGTAGAAGTCAGACAGGCCGTAGTCCTTCAGCAAGGAAATGATGAAGTCGAGGACCTTGGTCAGCTCTTCTTCCAGCTGCTCTTCGGTGCAGTAGATGTGGGCATCGTCCTGGGTAAAGCCGCGGGCACGGGTCAGACCGTGGACCACGCCAGACTTTTCGTAACGGTAGACGGTACCGAACTCAAACAGACGCAGCGGAAGCTCGCGGTAGGAACGACCACGGGATGCAAAAATCAGGTTATGCATCGGGCAGTTCATAGGCTTGGCGTAGTAGTCCTGCGGCTCCTTGACGGTATTGCCCTCTTCGTCATACTCGCCATCGAGCTGCATCGGCGGGAACATGCCGTCGGCGTAGAAGTCCAGGTGGCCAGACTTCTTGAATAGGTCACCCTTGGTGATATGCGGGGTGTTAACAAAGGAGTACCCAGCCTGGACGTGGCGGTTGCGAGAGTGGTTTTCCATCTCCATGCGCACGGTCGCGCCATTCGGGTGGAATACCGGGAAGCCGGAGCCAATCTCATCCGGGAAGGAGAAGAGATCTAGTTCCTGACCCAGGCGGCGGTGGTCGCGCTTTTCAGCCTCTTCCACCATGGTCTGGTAGGCCTCCAGCGCCTCCTTGGACTCAAAAGCGGTGCCGTAAATGCGCTGCAGGCCAGCCTTGGACTGGTCGCCGCGCCAGTAGGCGGCAGAAGAACGGGTCAGCGTGAAGGCCGGGATGTACTTGGTGGTTGGCACGTGCGGGCCGCGGCAGAGATCGAACCACTCTACTTCCCCGGTGCGCGGGTTGACGTTGTCATAGTGGGTGAGATCGCCGGAACCGACTTCTGCGGCCTCGTCGGAGTCAGGGTCAACGTTGCCCTTGTCTTGGACCAGCTCGAGCTTGAAAGGTTCCTCGGCGAGGGCCTTTTCCGCTTCCTCAGCAGATTCGTAGACGTGGCGCTCGAAACGCTGGCCGCCCTTGATGATCTTCTTCATGCGCTTTTCAATCGCCTTGAGATCTTCCGGCGTGAAAGGCTCGGCGGTCTGGAAATCGAAGTAGAAGCCATTCTCAATGGCCGGGCCGATGCCCAGCTTGGTGCCGGGGAATTCGGCCTGCACGGCCTGGGCCATAACGTGGCCGCAGGAGTGGCGGATGACGGCGCGGCCGTCTTCCTCGCTGGCGGCAACCGGGGTAAAGGTGGACTCCGTGTCTGGGGTGTGCGACAAATCAAAGAGAGTGCCGTCCTCACCGCGAACGACTACGACAGCCTCAGGGCCCTTATTAGGAAGGTTGAGCTCTCGCATTGCTGCGCCCACGGCCTGGCCGGCGGGCACGGTGAAGGAATCGTAATTGACCGGTACTGCGGGGATGAGTTCCGCCATAATCGCGCTCCTTTATGCGCTCGTGCGTCGGCGGCATACCTGGCCGCGTCCGCTATTTAAATTTACGGATAGCCATTCTACAACCCCGCATGCTCACAGAGCGATTTTGCCCACCATGATTCACGTCCATCGGCGGCAAGGGTGCCCGGCGGACAGAAATACATAGCGGAGCCAATATGGGTGAGCCATTCATTCATTAGGTCGGATTCATCCAAGCGGGCCTGGATAGGCTCAAATTGCTGGGTTGGATCCTGCTGGTAGCAGATAAAAACCTGTCCAATATTGGATAGCTGCCCGTCCTTGCCATCGGGAGCTAGCTCATAGTTATACGGGCGGCGTAGGATGCGCTGCTCTGGGTGGTCAGCGGGCGGGGCGGCCACGGCCATGTGCGAGTTCTTATCGATAACCGGCAGTCCATAGTCATCTACCGCATCGAAGTCCGCAGCGTCGAATTCATCCTTACCGGTAAGCGGGGCGCCGGTATCGAGCTTGCGGCCGATAGCGTTCTCGCGGGAAGAGCGATCCAGCTTTTCCCATGTATCCACGTTCATGCGGATGCGGCGCACCACCATCGCCGTTCCCCCATTGGCCCACTGCGGGCCCTTATCAATCCACACCTGGGCTGCGAAGTCCTCCTCGCTGCGTGGGTTTACAGTGCCGTCCTTTTGCCCAAACATATTGCGCGCGGTGGCGCCCTTTTCCTGGCTGCCATAGGCGTTAATAAAGCCCTGCTGCAACCACTTCACGCTGGCATAGTGCTCGCCTGCGCGCACCATGTGCCGCAGGGCGTAGGTATTCATCAGTGGGTCATCGCAGCAGATTTGCAGGACGAGATCGCTTTGACCCCACTTATCTTCCAGCTCATCGCGCTCATAGGGGCGTACATCTCCCAGCCACCGTGGCTTGTCCACTCCGAGCAGGTTAAAAACCTCTTCGCCTAGACCGCAGGTGATAGTCAGGTTGGCAGGCTGTTGCACCATTTCTGGCTCCAGCGTGCCCAGCGGCGCCTCCCCCGTGCACAGCGCGCGGGCATCCTCGGTCCACAGCTTCATGAGGCTGGCAAACCCCCGCTTGTCGACGCCCCTTTTAAGGTCAAACCCCACCAAATTCAGGTGGGCCTGCGCTGCGGTAGCGATACCCGCTTGATGGTCGCCGTCGAATGCCACGAGGGCGTCGGCAAGCGCCGGCCGATCCGTTGCCTGAGCATCCGGGGAAGAACCCTGGTCATTACAGCTAGCCAACGCGAAGGCGCTGGTCGATACCGCAGCGCCGGTAAGAAATCCCCTTCTGCTGAATCCAGACATAACTAGTGGTCGTGGCCTTCCTTATTGTGGGACATATCTCCGTGCTCCATGTGGGACATTTCGTGGCCCTTCATATCGCCGTAATCCTCATTCCCAGCAGGCATGCTACGCGTTTGGATCTCGCCCAGATCGAACTCTTCGCCGCCCTCTAGTTCCACTTTGAGGTCAAGGGATTCGCCGGGAGCGATGTGGTTTTCCATGTCCATGAGCATGAAGTGGTCACCACCAGGTGCCAGCTCGTGGGACTCGTCGGCTTTGACTACTAGTGGGCTCGACATTTCCTGCATCTTGCCATCGACAGTCTCATGCATCTGGTTCACCTTGGCATTGAGGCTGGTGGAAAAACCGGTGATAGCGATGTCCTTATCGGTATGGTTCACCAAGGTGCCAAAAATAGCAGTCATGTCCTTGTCCTCATTGGCGCGCACGACAGCATCCTCAAAGGTCAGTTCTTTAGATTCCGCAGCGGAGGATGTTTCCCCGACACTAGTGGAAGCATCCACCTTCGACTCGGTGGAATCATTTTGGTTTTGCGGTGAGCAACCTGCCAGGGCGAGGCCGGCCACAGTGAAGCCCACAAGGGCGATGCTAGAAATCTTGGACATTATTTTTCACCTTCCGAATCAATGCGACGAGACTTGGCAATAAATAGGGCAGCTACTGCGGCAATTGCCAAAACGCCGCCCACACCCAGGATGATTTTCAGCGCGGTCGGCAGGCCCTCATCCTCATCCTGGGACGATGATTCAGCAGCAGCTGCCTCGGTGCTCTCGGTGGGGTCACCTTTGACAGAAAATTCCACACCGCCGCGGGTAGCGTGTCCGTCCGAAGACGTGATCTGGAAACCCACCTGGTAATTACCCGGCCCAGGATGGACATCCGCAGGGGTCTCAATGGTGAGATCCCGCTCATGGAGCTTTGGTTCCTGGCTAAAAAGTTTCTCACCAGTATCCGCGTTGGTCACGGCAAAGGTATTGAAGTCTTCTTTGGGGATGCCAGAAAACTCGAGGGTGATTTCCTTAGGGAACTCATCGAGTTGGTCGCCGTCTTTGACCGAACCGCCAATAACGGAGTCGTGCGCGAATGCGGCCGGCATCGACCCGCCCAGAACCAGTGCTGCAGTGCCGACTGCTGCCGCCGTGCGGCGCAGCCAAGGTACGCGGTAGCCCATAGATAGCTCCTTTTGTGTTGAAAATGCACAAGTTGAATTGTCAGACATACTAGCCCCGCGACTTGCCAGAGCGGCAATCACAAAAGCAGAGCGTCGAGACATATGTCGGCTTGAACTGGGATCGAGTTCCACCTTCGCAATAAAAAGAGGTATTTATCACTATGTAAGGCAAGTTGACTCAATTCGAACGGGCCCTACCTTAGGAGCTCTCCATTTGTCGGGCATTAAAAAACGGACCAGAAGCCATCAGGGCAAAAATAACCAAGGTGGTGCCTACGCCGATAAGCGCCAAAGGCCACGCCGCGTTGCCGCTGCCGTCACCCGCATCTGCCGCATTAAGGCCCGCAAAGAAAAGAACAGTCCCAGAAACAAAAGACGCGAAGCCGCAAGCTCCAAGCAATAGCGGTACCACTAATGCGCGTAACATCTTTCCTGGGTTAAGGGTCAAAAAGTGTGTCCGGAATCGCGGATTTTCACGGATTGACCTGTAGGTTTCCGGAAAGTATATGCTCCGGAAGCATATATCTAGCCCCCGACGGGAAATCCTCGGTGTGG
>NZ_JAKRNA010000009.1:0-81362 GCF_022347435.1 Corynebacterium sp. ACRPE
AACAACCAGGAGATCGCCGCGTGAATACCCTCACCCCTTATCCCCGAGATGGCCCCTAAACCACCGCCATGAAACTAACCCCAGATTCGAAAACAGATACACCACTACCCAGGACTTGACCGGCGAGTCCGTACTGGAATTCAAACAAAGCGATAAGGTAGCGTGCTCAATCTTCTTTGATCAGCATGTTTATTAATCTCCCAGCAAAGATTTCTCTAAAAACTGCCATTCTAAGATTCAAATACTCGCGTTAACTGCGGGTATTCTTATGCCCAAAACGCGGGAAGCAAAAAGTGCTGAAACCAAGCGCATGCTTAGAAATTGAGATTCCACCCCCGAAAAGTGCTGAAACCTAGCAAAGGAATCTTCATAATCCCAGGTTAAACAGGCGTTTTAGTCCCCGCTATATGCCCGATAGGACATAAAGAACATATAGAACCGGTAGATCCTTCAGGAATTTGAGGGGAATACACAATCGCTAACCGCAGCACAAATCAGTTTTACAGAGAATGCTCCATTCATGCTGGTGATAGGCATAAAATGAAGCTTTAACCTAAGTTGGGTGAGTTTAAGCAACTAGCGCAAAGCGCTGCCAGTAAGTTCACTGACAGCGCTTACATTCAACCTGCTATACCGAGGCTTACACGTTGGGTTCCACTATTCTTTAGCGATTTGTTCTACGCCTTTCTTTACAGCAGGCTTAACAGCGGCCTTGACCGGTTGCGTGAGGGTCTTCTTAAGAGATGCAGTAATCACACCGCCTGGCACAGCGCCAAATACACAATCTACGGCTGCTCCAACAGCAATATCCGTAGCTTCATCTACAGAAGCTCCTTCTTTAAGAGCATTCTTAATTTGGGTTTTCCCTTCCCCAACAACTACACCTCCGGCACAGCCAACAACTGCAGCTGCTGCCCACAAAGGCAGGGCTCGCGTGCTTGTACCATCGTTGTCACCAGAGTCTGGAGACTCCGCGAGTTCCAGCATTTGATTCGCTTCTTCTTCGCTTACTTCGCCTGACTTCTGGGCTTCTTCAATGCCACGGACGTAGTCCTGAGTCATCTTATCGGCATCTGCACGGGTCAATCCAGCTTCTGCGAGATCAGCTTCGCTTGGGTTCTTAGGAAAATCATTTCCTGCTTCGTAAGATCCTTGACTCTCAGTACCTTCATTTGCGTGTGCGACAGTTGAGCCAGAAATAGCAAGAGATGAAGCGAATACTATTGCCAGAGCCTTACGTCGCATTGAGGTTTTTCCAGAATCCATATGAAGTCAATCCTTTCTTCGGAGGTTGTGTAACGTACGACACCACCGTAACGTTCCGTCTAATGGAAAAGGAGCTCACTATGCAGAAATGTTTCACCTTTGTTGTACTACTGTTATCTTCGTTCTCTCTCGGCTTGCTCTACACAACTGTCACTATGATGATGGATTCTGACCCTCGAGCCCCCATCCCTCTAACCACTTTTCTGATAGCAGCACCTGCAACGATATTCCTCTATTTCGGCGGAAAACTCCTTGATAGAAATGTCAACATCGGTACTGTAATCAGCAGCAATCTGCAACTTTTTATGGTTTCTGCGAGTTGCTTAATGTTAGTCTTTCTCCCCTCTTCGATTGCGCATAATCAGACACTGCAAGACTGGGGAATTGATGCAATATTTGCAGTCATTTTATCGGCGCTTGCGACCTTTACTGTCTCACGCTTTATTAAAAAAATCGTGAGTGATGGCCTATAGACCGTTACCTCCCGACCTTCTCCAAGAGCCAATTCTCAAGGGACACGACTGTCATTTCACTATTCGTTCACTCTGGCCCACATCTTAAGAACCCGAGGCTGTCTCTACTATCCAGTAGCCCTGAAGCGCCCCGAGTTTTGTTCCTAGGCATTTGCCTTGATTTCTATTATTTCCTGTGGCGGGTTCTGCCTTCAAAATTCGGGTTCCACCTCGACCGGGGTTCGGTATCCCAAGCTTTGGTGGAGCCTAGTCTCGTTCCACCATGACACCCACTCGAACGTCGCGATTTCTACCTCGACAACGTCTTCCCACCTGCGAGCATGAATCAGCTCATTCGTGTAGGAGCCGTTAACGTTTTCAGCTAGAGCATTGTCATAGGAGCCACCAACCGTCCCAGTAGAAGCGGCAATCCTGTGCTGAGCAAGTCGCTCGTTGTAGACAACGCTGACGTACTGCGAGCGGACCCGACCCCCGTTAGGTAGACACCTGATATCCAGCCCGGTTGGGTTGGGAAGAAAGGTAATCTACCACCATGCCTAGGTACTCCGAACAGTTCAAATGTGATGCTGTGGCCCTCTACGAAAACAATGAGGACCTCTCACTTCACACGGCTGCAGCAGAGCTAGGAATCAATGGTTCTTCACTTTATTCCTGACTTAAGCAGCACGCCACCGGCAAACGTGCCCGCTCGAAGAACATGCGTGACAAGGCCCAGGCGACGACTGATTCCGAACGAATCCGCCAGCGAGACAAAAGAAAACGCGAAGCTGCGCGAAGAACGTGACATCCTGCGCAAGGCCGCGAAGTATTTTGCCGAAGAGACACGCTGGTAATCCGCTTCCAGTTTGTCTATGACCACCGAACCGAGTACTCGGTCAAGCGGATGTGCCACGTGTTAAAGCTCAATCGCTCCTCGTTCTACAAATGGGTCAACACCCGCGCAAAACGCAGGTTAAAGACGTGCTCCGATGCCCTTCTTGGTGCGAGAATCAAGACCATTTTCGATGACGAGCACGGGCTTTATGGCGCTAAACGCATCGCTGCAAGCCTCAACAACGATACGGACTTTCCCCCGATAACCCATA
Source organism: Corynebacterium sp. ACRPE (assembly GCF_022347435.1). Taxonomy (NCBI): domain Bacteria; kingdom Bacillati; phylum Actinomycetota; class Actinomycetes; order Mycobacteriales; family Corynebacteriaceae; genus Corynebacterium; species Corynebacterium sp. ACRPE. Next base: position 2,825 of record NZ_JAKRNA010000009.1, read on the forward strand.
AGAAGGTCGCACGCATCATGAAATCCATGGGACTGAAAGGCTTTACTAAACGGCGTCGATGCATCACCACCCGGCGCAAGCCTGGCCACCGAGTCATGCCAGAAAAGTCCGCGGAAGCCTTAAAGGGGCAATTTTCCATTCCGATCACGGCAGTGTGTACACCTCACAAGCATTTCGGGACCACTGCACCCAGCTTGGTGTACGCCAATCCATGGGAGCGGTGGGAACGAGTGCCGATAATGCCCTGGCAGAATCATTTAACGCCAGTCTCAAGCGTGAAGTTCTGCGTGATCGGAAAGTGTTTGACAATCACATCATCTGCCGCCAAGAAGTCTTCCGGTGGTGCATGCGCTACAACACGCGCAGACGGCACTCCTGGTGCAACCTTCTAGCCCCCGATGACTTCGAAGCGCTTAATTCAGCTACACTGACTCAAGCAGCATAGCTAACCCCCGACGTGTCTACTTTCCGGGGGTCAGGCCCGAGGAAGGGCGGACTCGAACGCCCGTTTCTTCCCGCTGATGGGGTCAGTAAATTCGATGTGGCTTGCTGTGAGATGCATTGGGATACGCATATCCTCCGCGTCCTCAGGATAGATTACTGGATAGACGGGATCACCTAGGATGGGTATTCCAGCTTGCCACATGTGAAGACGCAATTGATGGGTCTTGCCCGTGGTGGGTTTAAGCGTGTATTTGCCTAATTGCGGCAGGGCGCCATGGATCCTTTCATACGGGGCGTTGTCTATTAGTTCTACTGCGGCCAGAGTAGTAAAAGCGTTGGGGGTACCACGACCTATTCGTCCTTGGATTTCGCCAGGGGTTTTGGTGAGGTGGGAGGCCCATTGGAGGGGCGTCGGAAAGCGGCGGTATTCGGCGATCGCCTGATAGGTCTTTTGTACCTTCTTTTCCGCGAAGAGGGTTTGGAAGGCGCCGCGAACCTCGCGATGTTTGGTGAATAGCAAAATTCCGGAGGTAAGTCTGTCTAGGCGGTGCGCTGGGGCAAGCTCGTCGTTACCTGTCATTCGCCGTAGCTGGACCGTAGCGGTCTGTACGATGTGGCGGGCGCGTGGCATGGTTGCCATAAACGGTGGCTTATCTGCGACGAGGATATGTTCATCCTCGAAGAGGATGGGGACGTCGTAAGGCACCGGTGTTTCAGGCGCCGGCATGCGGTAGAAAAAGACATCCTCGTCCTGGCTCAATATTGAGTCCGGACGGAGCTTGGTTTGATTGCGTAGGACAACCTCGCCGGAGTCGAAACGCGCCTGGAGTGCCGAAGCGTCGTCCTCGGGGTGTCGGTGGCGTTGTGCCGAGATGACTGCACTAAGAAACTCCCAGGCAGTTATGCCTGCCTCGGAGGTGCGCACGCGGGTTGGATTCAGGCCGTCTTTAATCGGTAAAGGCGTGAAACCTTTTCTGCGATGTATTAATGTTTTGTCCATGGAATTTAACTCTCTCATTGAACCGGTTGTCGCCTTTTTCTCTGAAGGCATTGGCGCTGTAATTCGTAACGTGCTGGAGTTTGTTTACACTGTTATGTTCCCGTCGAATTCCGAGGCTGCAACCGTCAACCCTCAAGCCTAATCCGTACTACAATTAAGGTATAACCACCGAAAGGACACATCATGGCTAAGGAAGACATTGTAGTCGTTGCCGTTGACGGTTCGGATGCATCGAAGAATGCAGTACGTTGGGCCGCAAATACGGCTATGAAGCGCGAGATTCCACTGCGAATCGCATCCAGCTACACCATGCCACAGTTCCTGTACGCAGAGGGTATGGTTCCGCCAAAGGAGCTTTTCGACGACTTGCAGGCCGAAACGCTCGAGAAGATCGAGGAAGCTCGCGCCATCGCTCATGAGGTAGCCCCAGAGCTGAAGATTGGTCACACTGTGGCCGAGGGCTCCCCGATCGACATGCTGCTAGAAATGTCGCACGATGTCACCATGATCGTCATGGGCTCCCGCGGCATGGGTGGCCTGTCCGGCATGGTGATGGGTTCTGTCTCCGCTTCGGTTGTGTCCCATGCCTCTTGCCCGGTGGTCGTCGTTCGAGAGGATAATCATGTTACGGACTCCACCAAGTACGGCCCTGTCGTCGTTGGTGTGGATGGTTCCGAGGTATCGCAGAAAGCTACTTCTTACGCATTCCGAGAGGCACAGGCCCGCGGTGCTGCTTTGATTGCCGTGCACACTTGGATGGATATGCAGGTGCAGGCTTCCTTGGCGGGGCTTTCGGCCGCCCAGTCCGAGTGGGCTGATATTGAAAGGGAGCAGAGCGAGCTTCTGACCGAGAATCTGAAGGAGCCGCGTGAAGAATACCCAGAGGTTGAGGTAAAGAAGCTCATTACCCGTGACCGTCCAGTGAGCGCTTTGACCGAGGCTGCAGAAGGCGCGCAGCTATTGGTTGTTGGTTCGCACGGTCGTGGCGGCTTTAAAGGTATGCTCTTGGGCTCGACCTCTCGCGCACTGTTGCAGTCCGCACCGTGCCCGATGATGGTTGTCCGTCCGGATGAGGAAGGCTAAAAGCTGCTGTCATAGAGCGCTTCGCCCCCTGGGCGGGGCGCTCTTGTTGTTCGGTATCCTCTTAGGTAGCCTGCGCTCGTGTAGGCTAAGGTTTACCCACTAATTTAGGAGGAATATATGAACTTGGGTTTGGGGCTTTTTAGCTCGATCATTATTGGTATCATCGCCGGCTGGTTGGCAGAAAAGATTATGAAGCGCGATCATGGCTTGCTGACCAACCTTATCGTTGGTGTGCTTGGCGGTGTTATCGGCGGCATGATTATCCACTTCCTGAATATTGAGGAAGGCGGTTGGATCTTCTCGTTGCTTGCCGCTACTGGTGGCGCCTGTATCCTGCTGTGGATTGTGGGGCTCATTAAGAAGTAACCCGAATATAATTCGCGTACATACCGGTTTGTCTATAAAGTATAGATGAACCGGCTTTGTCGTTTTAGAGAGGAACCCATGGCAGAGAAGAAGTCGCGCCGCAATCGGCCCAGCCCGCGCAGCCGGCTGCTGGAATCAGCGACCAAGCTTTTTACCACCGAGGGCATTCGCGTTATCGGAATTGACCGCATCCTACGCGAGGCAGATGTGGCTAAAGCTTCTTTGTACTCCTTATTTGGTTCCAAAGACGCGCTCGTTATCGCTTATGTAGAAGCTTTGGATGAGAAGTTCCGCCAAGATTGGGAACAGCGTACCGCGGAGATGACGGATCCGGATCAAAAGATCCTGGCCTTTTTTGATAAGGCGATCGAGGAAGAACCCACGCAGGAATTCCGCGGCTCCCACTTCTTGAATGCGGCCGGAGAGTATCCGCGCCCCGAAACCGAGGCGGAACACGGTATCGTGGCTGCCTGCGTTGAACACCGTAATTGGGTGCATTCCACACTGACCGCCTTGCTAACCGAGCGCAATGGTTACCCATCGTCCTCGCAGGCGAGCCAGCTGTTGATCCTCTTGGATGGCGGCCGTGCGGGTGCTCGGCTCACCAAGGAGATTGGGCCGCTGCAGACGGCCCGCGACCTGGCTACTCAGATGCTTTCTGCTCCCCCTGTTGATTATTCGATTTAAGGTACTTTCGCGCCTCCATACGTAGCTGGCTGACCCGCTTCTTCTCCTCCTTTGAGAGGGCGGGTTCTTTTTCGCGCTTGCGCCAGCGGCGAATGCTGTCGCGGCGCATAGCGTGGACATCCTCAGTAAGCGGGTAGTCGCGGTGCAAAATGATCTCAAAGATAGCGGTTTGGATCAGCATGAAGAGATAGGCGCAGCCCCAGTAAAGAATGATTGCTACTGGGATAGGTCCGGTTTGGGCTAGGTGCCACAGGAAGAAAGGGATTACCAACAGCAAAAAGCCCATGAGTATGAAGACGCGGCGGTTGACCTTCTGATCAAATTGAGTGGTGCGGAAACTGCGCACGAGGGAAATGACGGAATTAGCCATGGTAAAGGCGATGGCGGCAATGAGGATGGGATTTATGAGGTCGCCGTGTTCGCGGGCGAAATCCGTCAGCGGAGCGCCGTAGAAGGTGGTTTCGCGGAAGGCCGAAACATCGGAGGCATTCAACATGCCCACGGTGGTGGAGCCGCTCTCAATATTGGACATGCGCAGGAGCACTTGATAAAGGCCGATGAAGGCCGGAATCATGATGAGCGGGGGAACACAACCAGCTGCGGGGTTGTAGTTATAACTCTTCATGAGGTTCTTTTCCTCTTGCATGAGCTCCGCCATCTCCTCGGTGGTGGTGGCGTTATTCATCTGCTTTTTGATGCGGTTATTCTCCGGGCGGATGAGTGCGCCGATACGGGCGGAGCGTACGGAAATCCAGTTCAGGGGAACAACGACGCCGCGCACGGTGATAACCAGCAAGATGATGGAAATCAGCCAGGCCGTAGATTCACCGACGAAGCTGCTGATGAGCCAGTGCCAGAACTTCATGATTCCGGAAACTGGGTACATGAAGACTTCGTACATGCTTAACCTTTCATGGGCAGTATGGTTTAAGGCATGACTAAAGTTCTTGGGGAACTCATGCTAACCATTGGCGTGGTTCTTTTACTCTTTGCATTCTATGAAGCCTATTGGACAAATGTAGAATCCGGTCAGCTGCAGGAGGAGGCGAGCGCCCACCTCGAAGAGCAATGGCGAAATCCCCGGCAGAAGTTAGAGCCGGAGTTGGGTGAGGCGTTCGCGCAGCTTTACATTCCCACGTTCGGTTCTGACTACCGCTTCGCCATTATTGAGGGCACTAATGAAGATGACCTGCTGCGCGGCCCGGGCCGGTACGAGGATTCCCAGATGCCGGGAGAGATGGGCAATTTTGCGGTTGCGGGCCACCGCGTGGGCAAGGGAGCTCCCTTTAATGACTTGGGCAAGCTAGAGACCTGCGATGACATCGTGGTGGAGACGCACAAGGAGCGAATTACCTATCGCGTATTGCCCATCGAAGGCGAGCAGGCGGACTGTTTCAATGGAATTCCGCCGGAGTATTCCCATGTGGCTGGTCGGCATATTACGACGCCTGGCGACGTCTCGGTGACCAACCCCGTGCCAGAGTCGGACGCCGAACCGAGCCGCGAGATCTTGACCTTGACCACGTGCCACCCGCAGTTTTCCAACGCGGAGCGCATGATTGTGCACGCTATGGAAGTAGAAAAAGAGGAGAAATAATGTATCGCGCTTTGTGGAATCTCTTGCCGGGGCCGACGCCGGTGAAAGTCATCTTGGCCATTGCTATTGCGGTGGGAGTCTTCTTCCTACTTATGGAGGTTGTATTCCCGTGGCTGTCGCCGATGATGCCGTATAACGACGTCGCGGTTTAAAGGCCCAAGTTGGCGATCGCTTCGTGGGCGATTTGCTCTGACTTAACGGTTTGTTGCTGGTTGCTCCACACCAGCACCGCGTGCGTGTCCTTCTGTACGGCGTACACGGCGTGCTCATTGACCACGCCCCGGCCGCCTTCCCAGCCGTCGAAGGAGGCCGGTTCGGTGGCGTCGATAGGCGCGGCCCAATCCACTGCGGCGCGGGCGTCGTCGACCGTGGGCATATCGCGCACGATGACGGTGGCCTGTGGCTCGTCCTGGTAGGACCAAAAGACGCAGGCCGGGGTGGGAAAGCGCGTGTCGATGCCCTGCTTGGTCAGGCGCTGGCCGTTGGTTTCTTCGAGCCAGCCGGGGCCGATGTAGGGGCAATCGCTCCAGTCATTGACTTCCGCGGTTTGGGCGACGTTAACCTCCGGTGCCTCCGAAGCCTCCGGAGTGACCGTAGTGGTTGGTGCAGGGGTGGGTGCGGATGAATCGCAGCCGGCGATCCCAAAAGCGGCTAGGGCGAGTAGGGGAAGTAGGCTTTTGCGCATGAGCTCCACAATAGACCGGGATACCGATGCGTTGCGCACCGGCATCCATATTCTGACCGCTGGCCTGCTGGTGGTGGGCATTTTTACCTCCGCGCGGATGCCGCTTTCGCAAGCGATCATCAACCTGCTGCTTTTGGTGGGCTTTGCGGCCGTGTACTTCGCAGGCTCGGTATACGGGGAATATTGGGCCCGGCCTGTGCGCTACCTGTGGCTGTGCATACTCTCGGTGCTGTGGGTTGCGGATCTGTTCGTGGCCCCCGCGGCAATCTATTTGGTTTTCGCCATGTTCTTTTTGTACCTCACGGTGCTGGACATGGCGGCGGGCATCGCGTGCGTCATCGTTGCCTCGATCATCACCGTGGTGGTGCAGATTCCGCAGGGTCTGACCTTCGGCGGCGTCATGGGGCCGGCGGTCTCGGCGCTGGTGACGATAGCGATCACCTACGCCTTCCGGACACTGTCGCGGATGAATAAAGAGTTGATTGAAACCCGTTCGCAGCTGGCAGCCACGGAGCGCGATGCCGGCATGGTGGCCGAACGTCAGCGCATTGCGCACGAGATTCATGACACCCTTGCCCAGGGACTGTCTTCCATTCAAATGCTCCTGCATTCGGCGGACCGTGATCTGGATAAGCAGGACGCGGACAAGGCGCGAGAGCGCATCGAGCTGGCCCGCAGGACGGCCGCGGATAATTTACACGAAGCGCGGGCAATGATTGCCGCTTTGCAGCCGCCGACGCTCAATGAGGCATCCCTTGAGGCCGCGTTGACCCGTATGGCGGAAAATTTCGGCGCTACCGGAGATATCCACGTCGAGGTGGAATCCGAAGGAGAGGTACAGCAGCTGCCCATGAAGGTAGAGGCGGCGCTGCTGCGGATTGCGCAGGGCGCTGTGGGGAACGTCGTCAAGCATGCAGAGGCAAGCCGCGCCCGGATCACGGTGACCTATGAGGGCGATGAGGTGCGCCTGGACGTGGTGGATAACGGCAAGGGCTTTGATCCAGCCGCGGTGGAAAGTACCCCGGCAGGGCTGGGGCATATTGGGCTGGCCGCAATTAGGCGCCGGGCACAGGAGCTAGGTGGGGAGGTCATTATTGAATCCGCACCGGGGGAGGGCACTGCCGTGTCAGTTAGTATGCCCTTAGGCAACCGGGTAGATTAAACTTTTGGTTGACAATGACATCGATAGGAGGAATGTCGTGATTCGGGTCCTATTGGCAGATGACCACGAAATCGTCCGCCTGGGTCTGCGCTCCGTGCTTGAGGGCGCAGAGGATATCGACGTCGTAGGGGAGGTCGCTACGGCCGAAGCTGCGGTGTCGGCAGCGCAGGCGGGCGGCATCGATGTCATTTTGATGGACCTGCGCTTCGGCGCGGGCGTAGAAGGAACCCGCGTTATGGGCGGCGCGGAGGCAACCGCGCAGATTCGCTCCGCGATGGCCACCCCGCCCAAGGTCCTCGTGGTTACCAACTATGACACTGATGCGGATATCCTCGGCGCTATCGAAGCTGGCGCCGTGGGCTACCTGCTCAAGGACGCACCACCGCACGAGCTGCTGGCCGCAGTGCGCTCGACTGCGGAGGGTGATTCGGCGCTATCTCCCATCGTGGCCGATAGACTGATGACTCGCGTGCGTACGCCACGCACCTCGCTCACGCCGCGTGAGCTGGAGGTCTTGCAGCTAGTTGCGGCGGGTGCGTCGAACCGCCAGATTGGCCAGGACCTTATGTTGTCTGAGGCCACGGTAAAGTCCCACCTCGTGCACATCTATGACAAGTTGGGCGTGCGCTCGCGCACCTCCGCTGTGGCGGCAGCGCGCGAGCAAGGAGTGCTTTAATTAGCGGCGTTATACGCCTCGATAACGTCCTGCGGGATCTTTCCGCGGTGCGCCACTGGCAGGCCTTGGGTGCGGGCCCATTCGCGGATTTGGCTGGGGCTTGCCCGCTGCGCATCAGGTGCGGGGGCTATGCGGGCGGCGTCCACGTAGGGGGCGAGCAGATTATGGAAATGCCGCGCATTATCCGTGGAGAGATCGATAAGGTAATTTTGACCGTTTACGCTGAAGCTAACGACTTCTAGCCGGTCTTCGGGGATTAGGGTGTGGTCCAAGTCGTCGTAAAATTGGGTCACTTCACGGCGGGAAATATTTCCTCCACTTCTAAAAATTGCACCAAGCACAGAGAGCATAAACGGTGTTAAAGGGGTAGGGCGGTGAGAAGATTATCAGCAACTTTTTCTGGCCGAAAATACTTTTCCCGAAAAATCCCGGATCTTTATAGAAAATAATTAAACGCCACCACCGAATAGGAGGCGGTGGCGGCGTGTATCTCTTTTACTGGGCCAGGCGCTGCTGGATTTCCGCAGTAATGGAGTCAATTTCCGAGCTAATGGTCTTGTGAGCGCGGCGGCGCTGCTGCTCGGTCATGAACTCGGCATTATCGATGGCGGAGTCCACTTCTTGCAGGCGGTCACGCACATCGCGCTTGAAGCCGGCCGGAACGTCCGTGTTATCGAGGGAGTTGCGGATGCCGGCGGTGCGGGCCTTGAGCGGCGCACCGTAGCCGGAGAAGGAAGCCATCTGATCCGAGCTCACGCCGGCCTTAGCGGCCTTGCGCTTTTCGCCCTCGGTCTTCAGGCCCACGTAGCCGCGGTAGAGGAGCGGCAGCAGCAGGGGGGCGGCGGTGCGCAGCGCACCGGCGTAGCGCTTGACATTATCGGAGTTAAAGCGGCCGGCCTTGAGCTTGGCTAGCTCGTTCTTGGCCATCTTCTCCTCGTGCTTGCGGCGCTTCTTGAGGCCCTTTTCCTCCGACTTAATGAGGCGCTTTTCCTGCTTGGCCAGGAGCTTTTGCTGGCGGCGGCGGTCCTTAGACTGGGCCTTTACCTCTGCTTTGGCGCGGGTCTTGGCGGCCTTTGCCTGGGCGCGTGCTTCTTGGCGGGCCTTTTTAACTTTCTTCAGAATGCTCATTAAATTTCCCTCACGTTTGATCGAGTCTGGATTCAACTTTACCTTGCCGTTCTATTAAGCTCACCCGGTGTGGAGGATGTGGTTGTTGCTTCGGACCTTGTGGGGTGCCGCTACCGCTTAGTACAGCGGCGCGCGCACCCCGAGATGCCGCGTACCCATGCCTCGATTGCCCGGGCGGAGCGCCACGCGGCTGCAGTGGAGGCCGTCATGGAGATGTTTCCCCGCAAGGGCTCTGGCAGGTTTCGCCGCATCGATCTGGAAGGCGATGAGTGGGAGCGCTCCATGCGCACCCTTGAGGCCTTAGCTTCCGGGTATACGCACATCACCAACGCGGTCTTCGCCACCGAGGAGTGGATGGTGCGCGTAGATTTGCTGTTGCGCGAGGGCGATAAGTACACCCCAATTATCGTGTCCAATCACCGTGTGGCCCGCAAGAACGACACCAAGATGACGCCGGCGGTGCCTACCCACCGCTTGGGCCTGAGTGAGCCGCTCGAGGCGCCGTATAAGCTGCGCCATCATGCGGTAGATGGTTACCGCTTAGCGTTTGCCGCCCGTGCTTTGCGGGATCTCGGACTCGATTCCGGCCGGGGCGGGGCCATCGGCCAGGACCGCACCCGGGCATTTTTTACGGAAACAGCCAAGTTTGATCTGGAACGCGCCTGGAATCAGCCGCTTCCTACCGCCCCGGTGCGGGTCAAGGAGTGCGCGAGCTGCCGCTTTTGGTCTTTGTGCGAGCAAGAGCTGGTGGCGGCGGATGATATTTCGCTTTTCCTATCCGGCGACCGCGCTAAGCCTTACCGCGAGCGCGGGATTACTACCGTGCAGGCGCTTATCGACGCCGACCTGGGCGAGCCCTCCCGCCTTGCTGCTGCCTGGCGCGCCGGGGAGGTGTTGCTGCGCCGCGGCGGCGACGTGCACGTTCCGCGCGCAGACGTGGAGGTAGACGTGGATATGGAAGCCTACCTGGACCAGGGCGCGTATCTATGGGGAGCGTGGTACGACGGTAACTACGTCCCGTTTGTTACGTGGGAGCCGTTGGGTGGGCGCGCCGAGGCAGAGAACTTTGCGGCGTTTTGGCGCTGGTTGATGGATGTGCGTGCTAAAGCCCATGCGGAGGGCAAAACATTTGCTGCATATTGCTACTCGTCCCACGGTGAAAATCACTGGATGCGCATGTCCGCGCAGCGCTTCCGCGAGGTGGATGAGCGGGAAGTAGAAGAGTTTATCTCCTCACCGGAGTGGGTGGATATGTTCGCCCACGTCAAACGATCCTTCGCCGGCCCCTTCGGCCTAGGCCTGAAGGTAGTCGCCCCGGAAGCGGGTTTTACCTGGCCAGAAGAAGACTTCGACGGCGAAGAATCCGTGAACGCGCGCCGCGAGGCGCTAGCCGGTGACCTCGTGGCGCGGCAGCGCTTGCTGGAGTATAATTCCGGCGACGTCCAGGCTACCCGCGCGGTCCGCGAGTGGATGGATACCGGCGCGCTGGGTACTACAGCGCTGTAAATAGGGCGTAGACGACCGCGAGGATCGCTACGCCCGCATAGACCTGGTTCCATTCTGGCCCCGGCTTCGGATCCGGGCCCTCCGCCTTCTTCATCAAGACCTGCTTCTGGGCCTTGACCGCCCGGGCGATGAGCACGGGGTAGACCGCCAGGGGCAGGATGCACAAGAGGGAGGCGACCACCTTAAGCAGGGAAATATCGGTGCCGATCCAGATGAGCAGCCCACCGTTGACGAAGGTGGCGCGCAGGAGGCCGAGTTTGTCCAGTTGCTGCAAGCCCGCCCGGACGGCAGCGGGGCCGCCACCCATGGTGCTGGGCAAGAGGTAGCTCATCACGCCGATGAGCAGTTGACCGGCAAACCCCACCAGCAAGGAGAGGGTGGGCAGCGCCGGCTCGGGCATAAAGAAATGCTGCACCGTGTAATACACCAAAGACAGCACCAGCCATAGCGAGGCCATGAGCACGGAGACCGAGGCAAAGGTGATGCGATCGCGCGGGTCCTTAGCCACCGTCAGCACATTAGCGAGCCACTGCTGCAAGCTCAGCGCCCAACCGCAGCAGTAGGCTATAAGTCCCAACTGGGGGAAGCCGAGGAAAGCGCCCACGATGGTGGCAACCACACCGACTGCGAGCAGCGCAAAGGAGGAGTGTATGTGGCGATTAATACCTTGGGTGCGCCAGATGGAGGGGAAAAGGATGGTAAGAGAACCGGCCGCGGCCAAGCCGATGAATCCGCCGATATTGGCGGCGATATGGGCGAGCAGCAACGTGGGCTGGCCGGGATAGACGGCCAGCAGGCCGCCAAAGATGGCACCCACCGGCAGGCACAGGGCGGAAAGTACATAGGCGCCCACCACGGGGCGGAAGCGCTTATCTTTGGCACCGCGCCATTGCTGGAAGAGCGATGCCGCATGCCAGAGCATCATCAGGGCAATGAGCGTGGCGCCCACCTGGGTGACGATCCAGTGTTGGGACCAGAACTCCATGAGGATTTGGCCGATTAACGCGAGGATGATTCCGGCATTGAGGCCATAGATGCGGGCCAATTGGGTAGGTCGAGTGGATTCGGGGAGGCGCTGTTGGGTGAATTTCTCCGTGAGGTGCTGGGACCACACGATGATGCTATTGCTCACCAGTCCGAGGGTGAATAGGTGGATGAGCACCCACCGGTAGTTCGGGACCAAGGTATGCGTTGCACCCACGAGGATGAAGACCATCATCCACAGGGATACGGGACGGGAGGCCTTGCGGTGCCATGTCCGCGCCGACCACTTATTCTCAGGCATAAAACCGATTTTAGTCGGATTTAATCTTGGTCCAAGTCAGCGCAGTAAGGGCGAGGGCTACGGCGGTGAAGAAGGCAATGAAGAGGGGCCACGATAGGGCGTCGAAAAGCAGGCCGGCACATGCGCCCACCACAGAAGAGCCAAAGTAATAGCAGAACACATACATCGAAGAAGCCTCCGCGCGGTCGTGGGTGGCAATCTGGCCCACCCACCCGGAGGCGGTGGAGTGTACGGCGAAAAAGCCCACGGTAAAGGCGATCATGCCGAGAAGCGTCAGTGGAAGGTTACCGGCGCAGAACGCGATGCCAAGGGCAAAAAGCACGGCAGAGGCGAACAGGGTTTTCCCATGGCCTATGCGTGCGACCAGTGAACCTGCTCGCGCTGAGCACCATGTGCCGGTGAGGTAAAACAAAAAGGCCAAGCCGGCTAGCGAAGGGGCCAGACCAAAATCATCGATGAGCCGGAAGGTTAAGAAGTTATACATGGAGACAAACGTGCCCATGGACAGGAATGCGGTGAGAAAGAGCAAGGCCAAATCCCGGTTGGCCCAATGGCCCAAAAGCGCCCGGCTTTCGGTCTTGAGATGGATGGATTTAGGCCGGAAATTGCGTTGGGTAGGAAGTAGCAGCCAAGACGTAATGGCGAAGGCGAGTGAGACCAGCGCCGAGCCGAAGAGCGCCCAGCGCCACGTGGAAATCTCCACCAGTCCGGTGGGAATGAGGCGGCCGGTAAGGCCACCGACGGAGGTGCCTGCAATGTATAGGCCCATAGCCCGCGGCAGGGCTTTGTCATCGAGTTCTTCAGAAAGCCATGCCATTGCCGTGGCGGGGGCGCCGGACAGCAGCGCACCCTGCAGGCCGCGTACCACGATGAGCTGCCACCCCTCCTGGGCGAGGGGAACAATGAGCCCCACACCGGTCGCAGCAACGGCCGAAATGAGCAGGATACGGCCGCGGCCGAAACGCTCGGAGAGAATCGATGCGGGCACCACGCATAGGGCCAGCGCGCCCGTGGCGGCCGATACGGTCATGGCCGCTTCAGTGGAAGAAAGGCCCATGTTGTGTACCAGCGTGGGAAGAATGGCTTGGGTGGAATACAGGCTGGAGAATATAGCCAAGCCCACAAGGAGCATGGCTACCGTTGCGCGCCGCGTTCGAGTCATATCATTTAGCCTGCCCGGACATGCAGCATGTGTAAAATGTAGAAAATTACACTAAACGATGCGGAGTATGCATGAATGTGGAGGATGTCCGCGGCTTCCTCGCCGTGGTAGATCAAGGTCGCGTGGGTGCTGCGGCCGATGAACTGGGAATCTCCCAATCCGCGCTGACCCGCCGCGTACAGCGCGTAGAAGCTAGTCTTGGCGCCCGCCTTTTCGAGCGCACTGGGCGCACCCTGCACGTGAATACGCGCGGGAGGGCCTTCGCTGCGGCAGGGCGGGAAATGCTCCGCGCCTACCAGGTAGGGCGGGACGATGTTGCCCGCCTCATGGATCCAGAACGCGGCACCGTGCGCCTAGATTTCATGCACTCGCTGGGCACCTGGCTAGTTCCGGACCTGCTCAAGAGCTATCGCGCGCAGCACCCGCACGTAGATATTCGTCTGCATCAAGGCGCGGCGCAGGAGCTGGTGAGCAGGGTGGAAAACGGCGAATCCGACCTTGCCCTCGTGGGCCCGCGGCCTGATGCAGCCCTGGGCTGGCACCAGATTAAGGTGCAGCGACTAGGCCTTGCTGTGCCGGAAGACCACTGGGCAGCGAACCGGCGGGAGGTGAAACTAGCGGAATTCGCTGCAGACCCGTTCATCGGCATGCTCCCAGGCTATGGCACGCGCATGCTTCTCGATGCCCTTGCAGACGACGCTGGCTTTAGCCCCCACCTCGTCTTCGAATCGATGGAACTTACTACCGTTGCGGGGCTGGTAGCGGCAGGACTCGGGGTGGCGCTTTTGCCGCTGGATGATCCTTATCTACAGGTGGGGAGCCTGATCCCCCTTACGCCGCCAGCGTACCGCGAGCTCGGTTTAGTGTGGCGCGCCGGGGACGATGCGCCCCCAGTGCAGCAATTCCGGGAATTTATCCGGGCATAGAAAAAGCCGCCCCGAAGGGGCGGCCGAAGTAACTAAAAGGAGTTACTTGGTGGCTGCAGCGAAACGCTCAGCAACGTCATCCCAGTTGAAGACGTTCCATACGGCCTTAACGTAGTCAGCCTTAACGTTCTTGTACTGCAGGTAGAAAGCGTGCTCCCACATATCCAGCATCAGCAGCGGAGTGAAGTTGATGGAGGTATTACCCTGCTGGTCAGTCAGCTGCTCGATGATGAGGCGGCCAGCAATGTGGTCGTAGCCCAGAACGGCCCAGCCGGAGCCCTGCAGGGAGGTAGCAGCAGCGGAGAAGTGAGCCTTGAACTTCTCAAAGGAGCCGAAGTCGCGGTTGATAGCCTCTGCCAGCTCGCCGGTTGGCTCGCCGCCACCGTTCGGGGACAGGTTCTTCCAGAAGATGGAGTGGTTGGTGTGGCCACCCAGGTTAAACGCCAAGTTCTTGGAGAGGGCGCGGATGCGATCCGGGTTAGCCTCACCGTTGCGCTCTTCCTCGAGTGCCTCGAGTGCAGCGTTAGCGCCAGCAACGTAGGTTGCGTGGTGCTTATCGTGGTGGAGCTCCATGATCTCTGCGGAGATGTGTGGCTCCAGTGCGTCGAATGCGTATGGGAGGTCAGGAAGTTCGTAAACAGCCATTTTTAAATCCTTTCTTCGGGTACGTGTCCCGATGATAGGCACCGTGGAAAGATTTCGCCATGATTAATTCGAATTGTGGAACTAGCGGGAATATTAACTGGCCGCGGAATAACTTTTCGCAGTACAACGTTGGGAAGAAGGAATAAGGAAGGAGCTATACCTCATGTGGATGTTTAAACCGGAGCCTAAACTCGTCGCCGCAGACGAAGCCCTGCCGGGGCGAACCGAACCGATTCTGGACCCTGCTCCGCACGCTGTTTTAGGAACGCCGATTACCGGACCGTGGAAAGAAGGCCAGCGTTCCATCCTCATTGCGGTGGGATGTTTCTGGGGTGCGGAGAAGATGTTTTGGGAGACCGAAGGCGTGGAATCCACCTCGGTGGGCTATGCAGGCGGTACCACCCCGAATCCCACGTACTACGAGGTGTGTCGTGGGCTAACCAACCATGCCGAGGCGGTGGAGGTGGTCTATGACCCGCAGCGTATCAGCCTGCGTGATCTTGTGGTGCAGGCCCTTGAGGCGCATGATCCCACCCAGGGCTTCCGCCAGGGCAACGATGTAGGAACGCAATACCGCTCTGCTTTCTACCCACGCACGGAGGAAGAGCGCGTAGAAATCCAGGGCATCGTGGATTCCTATGCAGAGAAGCTCAAAGAATTCGGATTTGGAGATACCACCACGGAAGTCAAACTCCTCTCCGAAACTGATTCTGGGGAGTACTACCTGGCTGAGGATGAGCATCAGCAGTACTTATATAAGGTACCTAATGGGTACTGCCCGCACCACAGTACTGGGGTGAAATGCGACTAAGCATCGCGCCGAATAAAGCGGGCAATCTTTTTGGCTAACTTCGGCGTGAGCGATTGGCGGGATTGGGATCCTAAGACCTCATCCCAATACCAGAGCATTTCTTCAAAATAGTTGTGTCCGTGCCCGCCAGGGACGTTGAGGGAATTGATCTGGTCCAAGCCAATTTGCCACCAGGTAATAAACGGAACCCAATGCAGCTGCCGGAAGGTATCCGCGTGCAGCGCTTCCGGCTGCGGTTCATGAATCCAGGTGGGCCTGCGCATGAGAAGGTTGAGATCCCACCACACGATGGCGTCGGAAGCATGCTGGGCAATGAGCATGCGGGGTCGGCGCCAGGTATGGGCGTAGTCATTGCCAAAGGCGTCGTGCAGCGTATGGTCAGGAGCCGCCGCGTAGCGCACATGTTTACCGCCATCGATAACGGGCAGGCGTTCTAGGGAACCAATATCCCGGCGCAGGCGCTGAGTAAAGTGTGTCATGCGCGGGGGGCCGGAAAAAACTGCGCCATTACACGCGGAAAGTAGGTCTTCCACATTATGGTAGTTATCCATAATGGCGTAGGCGCCAAGCGATTCACCTGCAAAATAGAGCCGTGGGCGGTTTTCCTCGGGCAGCTTATCTATTTCTTCTTGTATCACCCGAATCAATTCGCGCGCCGCCTGCTTCGGGGCGTTTTTATCCACGAGGTAGGCAAAAACCGAGGGCAGGTAGGAGTACTGCATGGTGACGGTGACGCAATCACCGCCGGTCAAAAACTCATAAGAGCAAGCACCCCAATTATTGATCCACCCCGAGCCGGCGGGCATTTGGATGACGATAGTCTCTCGCCGCAGGGCACCAGTGCGTTCGAGTTCGGCGCGGATCTTCTCCGCGGATTGCTGGAAGGAGCGCCCTGGGATGTATCCGGCGTAGATGCGGATGGGTTCCTTGGCATCGATTCCCGTCGCTGTGCGGATATCGCGGGCGCGGGGGCCATTGGAGACAAACCGGCGTCCCTGCTGTCCCAATGCCGACCACGGCTCGAGCGACCACGGGCTGCCGGAGCGCTCCGGCTCCCACGGCATAGAAGTGCCGGGAAAAATCTGTTTATTAATTCGCTGCGCTTGGTGCGATAGTGAGCGCAGCCAGCGTCGAAAGACCACGCGATCAGAAAGCGCAAATGCCGTGAGGCTCAGTCCGGCGGTAACCACCGGCCAAGCAATGAGTGCAGGCACCCAGCGGCCTAGCTGGCGTGACAGTTTAGTGACGGCAAGCTGCGTTGCTTCCCCGATGAGTAGGAGAGTGCCGTAGCCCGCGGTGCCCGCGGCCAAGCCGATGGCCGCCGTGGCGGGCCCACGCACGAGTTGCTTATTGACCAACTCCGCCTGCTTTTTCTGGTTGCGCAGCGAAAGCACGGCATTAAATGCAGTCCCGGCGCCAATAGCAAGGTGCACAATTTGTCGATGTTGAGGGCCAAGGCGGTCCTGCGGGCGCTTGCCAATGCTATTGAGGACAAAGCTTGTCGACGCCGCCCCAAGATGCCCAATGCCCTGACCAATTGCCACGTTGGCGGCGGTCACCCACCACGGGCGAGGAAGGAGAGAGGGCGAAATAGCCGCCCACGTGGCCAATTCCGCACCCAAAATTCCAGCCGACATATTGGGCGGTAAGGTTTGCCGGCTGGTCATACGGACGATGGGCGTGAGATCCGCGGCTACGCCAAGAGCGATTAGTGCAGCGCGGCGGAGAGCGCGTTTCATAATGCCCGATTGTCCCAGATTTCGGTGGGAATTTCAGAGTGAGATCTAGCCCGTGCAAAGATCCCCAAATAGTTGCACAATGGGGTCATGGCAAATCATGTAGGAAACAAGGTAGTTCTCATCGGCGCCGGCGACGTAGGAGTCGCCTACGCCTTCGCTCTCATCAACCAAAGCATCGTTGACCACCTGGCAATCATCGACATCGATGAAAAGAAGCTAGAAGGCAACGTCATGGACCTCAACCACGGTGTTGTCTGGGCCCCTACCCGCACCCGCGTCACCAAGGGCACCTACGCTGATTGCGCAGACGCCGATATGGTCGTCATCTGCGCCGGTGCCGCACAGAAGCCGGGCGAGACCCGCCTGGACCTGGTGGGCAAGAACGTCAAGATCATGAACAGCATCGTCTCTGACGTCATGGCGAATGACTTTGATGGCATCTTCCTGGTTGCCTCCAACCCAGTGGATATCCTGACCTACGCCGTATGGAAGGCTTCCGGCCTGGACCACAAGCGCGTCATCGGCTCGGGCACCGTGCTGGACTCCGCTCGTTTCCGCTACATGCTGGGCGAGCTGGAAGATGTTGCACCGAAGTCCGTACACGCCTACATCGTGGGCGAGCACGGCGATTCCGAGCTGCCGGCCGTCTCCACCGCGAATATCGCTGGTGTCCCGATGTCCAAGAAGCTGGACTCGGATCCGGAGTATGCAGAGCGCATCGAGAAGATCTTCGAAGATACCCGTGATGCCGCCTACTCCATCATTGACGCTAAGGGCTCTACTTCCTTTGGCATCGGCATGGGCCTGGCCCGCATCACCGCCGCCGTCATCCAGAACCAGGACGTGGCACTGCCAGTATCTGCTTACCTGCAGGGCGAGTACGGCGTAGAGGATCTCTACATCGGCACCGCTGCCATCATCAACCGTTCCGGCATCGTGCGCGCGATTGAGCTGCAGCTCAGTGAGCACGAAAAGGAGCGCTTCGATGCTTCTGCTAAGACCCTGAATGACATCAAGGAAGAGTTCTTCGGCTAGTGAAGATTGTCGCTCATAGGGGATACTCCGGAAAATATCCGGAGCTATCCCCTCTAGCTTTTGAAAAAGCCCTAGATTTGCCAATTCACGGCGTCGAGTGCGATGTGCGCTTGACGCGCGATGGAAAAGTAGTGGTTCAGCACGATCCCACGTTGGACCGCACCGCGGGGCGCCCCGGCCGCATTTCCAAGATGGACTGGGAAGATTTGCGCGGCGTTGACATCGGTTCGGGCCAACGCATGATGCTTCTCGATGAACTTTTGGAACTACTCGAGGGCACACCGCACCACCTTTATATCGAGACTAAGCACCCCTCCGGGCAGGGCGACATCCTGGAGGAGCAAACGGTGCTGCGCCTGCGTTATGCGGGTCTTTTCGACGACCCCCGGATCCACGTCATTTCCTTTTCCCACCATGCCATTCGCCGCATGCAGAATTTGGCGCCGCACATGGACCGGATTTATCTTCGTCGCGATTGGGAGCGCCACGTCAACCGTCCCGATGTCATGCTGTCCAAGCCCACCGCGCTCGGCGTATCGTTGCTGCGCGCGAAGCTGCAGCCGGCAATTATCGGCGCGCAGGGATTGCCTACCTACCTGTGGACCGTAGACAAGCCGGAGGATATGAAGTGGGCGTGGGCTAACGGGGTAGATATGCTCGCCACCAATCAACCCGAAGTGGCCCTACATGCCATTGAGCTCTAGTAAGCAGGTATCTTGGAGGCATGGCCAAGAAGAAAAAGAACAAGGAACAGCTGCCTGAGGGCATGTCCCGCCGCCAGGCAAAGCTCGCTGCCCGCGCCAAGGAGCGCGCCGCCCTGGAAAAGGATCCCCGCCCCTACGGCGGACTTGCTGCGGAGGCCTCCCTGGTCGCCATGCAGGAGTTCGTCCCCTCCGCTTTTGCCAAGCTTGATGTTAAAGGCTGCGATAAGAACGTGTATGTAGCCACCGTCCTGCCGGGTGCTTCTGCTGCGCTAATTCGGGACACCGAATTTGGCGGCGATGCTTTCGTGGGCCTGCAGGTGCAGTCCCACACCCACAACCCAGGCCGCGACCTCGCCTTCGCCCTCAACTGGGTGAAGAATAACGAGCCGGGCGCCACCCTGGAATCCACCGCGGCTGACGGCTCGGAGCCGAAGCTGGAGGAGCTTATCGATGCCTCCGCTACCCTCGACGTGCAGGTTCACCAGGACTTCGAATGGTGGATTCCGGAGGGAGCACAGGTCACCCCGCAGATTGCGCAGTCGCTACGCGCCGCTAATGATTCCGTCATCGAGTCCCACCAGGTGGGCGAGAACATCACCGGTGCGGCCTTCTGGGCAAATGCCGGCGGCGGCAAGGCCCACATCCGTTGGGTCCGCCCGAGTGATGATGAAGCCGCATTCCTGAACGCACTGGCGCGCGTCGCCGCCCGCGGTGAGCTGAACTTGGGCGAGGGCACCAAGTTCGCCGGTGTTTTCCGCACCCACGGTCTCATCGCTCCAGTCTTCGACTTGGATCCAGAGGTTGACCACGCTTCCTATGAGGAGCACCTCACCCGCGTGGACAAGGCCTTGGAGGAAGAAATCTCTAATGATGCCCAGCTGAACGCCGATGAGCGCAAGCAGCTAGAAAACATCAAGTCCCGCCAGGTGACCCTGCGCTAAAGACAGGAAATGGCCCTTCCCCGGTAGAGGAAGGGCCATTTTTTAATCGCTATTTGAGAGAATCCCACAACCCGGCGGCTGCTTCATCGTCCCAGAGGACGACGTTGCCAACCTCGGTATCTTGGAAACCGCCGATGGGGACGGTTTCAGTGTCTACACCGGAGCCCATGGCCAGTGCCACGCGGGCGAGGTGCCAGACATGGTCGCCCTCGTCCACGATGAACGAGGAGGCGGTGTGGTTGACCAAGGAGAAGGCACGGAATGGGTTAATCAGGGTGGCCGGGGAAGCAACCTTATCCAGCAATGCGGAGAAGAATTCGCGCTGTCGCTGCACGCGGTCAAGGTCACCCATGGCGGTGGCGCGGGTGCGCACGTACCCGAGGGCGTCGCGGCCCTTGAGCTTCTGGCAGCCACCTTGGAGATCAATGCCGGCCAGCGGGTCATTGATGGGTTCCTTCACGCATACGTCTACGCCGCCGACGGAGTCGACCACATTGGCTAGGCCGCCCATGCCGATCTCGGCGTAGTGGTCGATGCGCAGACCGGTCGTGCCCTCGACGGTTTGGGAAAGGAGCTGCGGTCCACCGTAGGTAAAGGCAGCATTGATCTTGTCCATGCCAAAACCGGGGACTTCCACGTAGCTATCGCGTGGGATGGAAACGAGCTTCGCCTTGCCGGTGCGTGGGATGTGCAGCAGCATGATGGTATCGGTGCGGCCCTCGCCCACATCACCACCGGTGCCCAGTTCAGCCTGCTGTTCCTCGCTGAGTCCTTGGCGGGAATCGGAACCGACGAGCAACCAATTGGTGCCGGCGGTATTAGACACTTGTTCTTCTGGCAGCGCCTCCACGCGGGTGAGGCGGGCATCGGTCCAGAACATGAAGACGAGGTTGAATACCAGCAGGACAACGAGCGCCAAGCCAACGCAGCCGAGGGCACGCTTGGCCGGATTGACCTTTTTGCGCCGGCTATGCGGGCGCTGCCGGGGCGCCGGGCGCGGTTCGGTGCGACGAGGCGGGCGCTGCTGTGCGCGGTACTGGCTGGGGTAGCGGCTCGGTGTTGGCGGCGGAGTGCGACGCGGGGGCTGTTGCTGCCGCTGTGGTTGCGGAGCGCGGAAGGATTGTTGCTCGGGTTCCACGCGCCGCGGCGCCGGGCGGGCGGAGGAACGGCGTCGAATGGGGCGGCCGTATCGATCCTTGAGGGGACGTCCATCGGCCCCAAGGACGAATTCAGTGGAGGCATCGTCGCCGGCGCGGCGGGCCTCCCTATGCGGATCTCGTCCTGATTCAGTCATGCGCTATACCTTACAAGGAGCAGGGAGCAACGCCTGCTTCGCGACGTCCCCCTAAGGGCATTTTCACAGGAAGGAATAACCCACGAAAGCGACGGCGTCGATAAGAAAGTGCGCTATGACCAAAGGCCATACCCGCCCCGTGCGGTGGTAGTAGTAGCCGTAGAATAAACCCATGATGATATTGCCAAAGCCAGCGGAAACTCCCTGGTAGAGGTGATAAGAACCGCGCAGGATGGAGCTTGCGGCCAGCGTGGCTGGCAGCGACCAGCGGGCCTGGCGCAAACGCGTCATCAGCCACATCACCACCACGGTTTCCTCCGCGAAGGCGTTGGCGCCGGCCTTGAGGAGGGAAACGGGGATTTCCACCCAAGCATTGGCGAAGTCGCCGGGGATGACCTCCTTGCTCCACCCCAAGTGCACCGCCGCGACATACAGGGCGAGCCCCGGGATGCCAATGAGGGCGGCAAGCCCTGCTCCTTCTAGCCAGTCGCGGGCGCGGTGGGCACGGGGCACAAAGCGGTCCTTGGCCAGCAGGAAAAGCGCTAAGGCTCCATAGGAAAAGAGCACGGCGGCCGAGCACAGCTGCAGTCCCATATCCACCCAGGCAAGAGAGGATTGGCTGGAATTGAGCGTGACCGATTGCTCGTCGAGCCGCTGCGGCGCGGCCAGGGAATTGATGAGGTTTAACACCGCCCGCACCCCGGAAATGCCAAAGGTGAGGGTGAGGACGATGAGCAGCTCGGCGCGTAGGGACTTGGTCATGGGTGGAGGATGTGGGCGAGGCCGAGCAGGGCGGCGTCGGAAAGCGTAATGCCTCCCAGGTGCACGCCCACCGGCGGGTGATTGGGAACGGCCCATGGCACGGAAATGGCTGGCAGGCGGGCCATGTTGAAGAGGGAACCCCACGGAGACCACCGGGTCTGGGCCGCGAAATTCTCCGCATGGGGCAAGGACAGGAACGAACCAATACGCGGCGGGTCTGTGGTCAGCATTGGGGTGAGGATGGCATCGACGCCCCATTCTTGGGCCAGCAAGTCGGGCAGCTGCCGGACATGGGCCCGCGCCGCGGCCAGCTCAGCGGAGCTTACGCGCCGGCCCTGCTGAGCAATCCACTCGGCGTAGCCTGCCGCCGGGTTGAGCCCCGCCAAACGGGAGGTAAAGGTCGTGCGGAAATGCGCAAAGGTGGCCCGGGCCTGCGGATACGGGGAAATAGGCACCACGGTGAAGCCGGCTGCCTGTAGGCGTTGGGCGGCCTCGCGGGCGGCGCGCAGGTGGTGGTCATCGACGTTGGCATCGCAAAACAGCGGCTCTACCAGTAGGCCGATGCGGGCGCGCGGGGTGATCATGCGGTGGCCATGCAGAAAGGCATTATCGGCCACGGTCCGGGTGATAAAGCCCTGCACACCCAGTTCTTTGCCTGCCGGTTTAAAGCCCACCACGCCGCAGGCCGCGGCCGGCACTCGGATGGAACCGCCGCCATCGCTGGCGTGCGCCGCGCGCAGCAACCCCCTCGCGACCTGTACCGCCGCACCGCCCGAGGAACCACCCGGAGTGCAGCCGGGAAAGAGGGGATTATCGGGATGGGGCAGGCCTACTGGTTCCGTATCTACGCGCAGACCCAACTCCGGGGTGGAGGACTTACCGATGATGTGCGCACCCTGCTTCTCCAAGGCCTCAATAAAGGCATCGCTGTGCTCGGGGTAGTAGGTGCGATCGACATTTCCCAAGGTAGTAGGCATGCCGCGGACATCGCAGAGATCCTTAGCGGAGAGGACCCAGCCGCTCAGCCGGCCTCGGCCGGAGGGCTCGCGGTCTACATCCAGGTAAGTGAAACCGTGTTCCTCGGGGGTAAGGCCGTGCAGATCCGCGCGGAGTTGTTCTACGGAAAAGTCCATGGGGCACCAGTCTAGTGGGCTAAGGTGACGTGCATGACTACCACCATCGCCTTCCTGGGGCCGGCCGGCACCTTTACGGAAGCGGCCGTGCATAAGTTTGCCGCGCACCTGCCGCAGGCAGAGACCATGCCGGTTGGCTCGCCTTCGGAGGCCGTGGCCGCCGTGCGCGCCGGGCACGCCGAGTACGCCGGCGTAGCCATTGAAAATTCCGTTGATGGCGCTGTGACCACCACCTTTGATGCGCTGGTTGAAGCCGAACCCGTGCAGATTTACCGCGAGGTGGATATCCCCGTGGCCTTTAGCATCATGACCCGGCAAGGCGCGGGCGACATTGCGCGGCTGAGCACCCACCCGGTGGCGTTCCAGCAAATCCGCGGCTGGGTAAAGGACAATTTGCCGGAGGTAGAGTTCGTGCCGGCCAGTTCCAATGCCGCCGCGGCCGAGGCTGTAGCCCGTGGGGAAGCGGATGCGGCCGCAGCGCCGGCGCGGGCCGCCGAGATCTTTGGGCTGGAGACCATCGCCCAGGACGTGGCAGATGTTGAGGGCGCCGCAACGCGCTTCGTCCTGGTGGGACGTCCGGGAAAACCCACGGCAAGAACTGGCCAGGACCGCACCAGCGTCATCTTCACCTTGCCAAATGAACCGGGCAGCCTGGTGGGGGCGTTGCAGGACTTTGCGCACCGTGGGGTGGACCTGTCCCGGATTGAGTCGCGGCCGACGCGGGAGGCCTTTGGTACGTACCGCTTCTACGTGGACCTCATCGGGCACATTGACGATCAACCGGTGGCAGAGGCGCTGCGGGCCTTGTGGTTGCGGGCAGAGGACTTGCTTTTCCTCGGCTCCTGGCCGGCGGCAACGCCCGCGGGAAAGCCACCGCGCGATCTGGCAGCGGCGGATGATTGGGTAGCGCGGGCACGCAGGGGCCAATAATCTAGAAGCATGCCCGGAAGAATTATCCTGCTGCGCCACGGCCAGACCTATTCCAATATTTCCCGCTTCCTCGATACCCGTCCGCCCGGGGCAGAACTTACCGAGCGCGGGCGCGACCAAGCCACGGAGGTAGGCCAGGAGCTAGCGCAGTTGGTGGGCGAGCGCGAAGTGGAATTTAAATGCTCCATTGCGCTGCGCGCTCAGCAGACCGCGATGCTGGCGGCACGCGCCTTTGAGCAGGAGCGCGGTATGCCGGAATTTTCCCAGCGCGTTGACGTAATCGACGGCGTGCACGAAATTTTCGCCGGTGACTGGGAGATGGACGGTAGCGAGGATGCCCATAGGTCGCACATGGTGGCCATGCGTGGCTGGTGCGATGGCGAGCGCGGCGCCGGGATGGAAGGCGGCGAGACCTTGGATGATGTGCTGGCGCGCTACCAGCCGGTGCTGGAGGGCATTGCGGAGCAGCTTGCCGACGACCACGATGTCATCCTTGTCAGCCACGGCGCCGCCATCCGCGTGGTGACCAAGCACGCCACGGGTGTTGACGCCGACTTTGCCTATACCGGCTACCTGGCCAATTGCCGCTTTATGGTGATGGAACCGCGCGGCAAGGACTTTGGTGAGTGGACGTTAACCCGGTGGGCGGATACGGAGCTCTAGCCCCAGCCCAAGCGGTGCAGTTCCTCTTCCTCGAGGCCAAAGTAATGGCCGAGTTCGTGGAATACGGTGACCTTGACCTGCTCTGCTAATTCTTCCTCGCTGCCGGACCAGCGCTGCAGCGTGTTGCGGTAAATGAAGATCGCATCGGGCAGGAAACCGGTGTGATCGAAGGTGCGGTGAGGCAGTGCCACACCCTCGTAGAGTCCTAGCAACATAGGGTTATCGGGATTTTCATCTTCGACCATGATGACGAGGTTGCGCATGCGGCGCACGAATTCCTCGGGGACTTGATCGAGCGCCTCGTTGACCATCTCATCGAAGCGCTCTTCCGATACCTCCACCATTAGGGCGCTGGGGCCGGTGCGGGGGCGGCGGACTCGGGTGCCGGATTATTGTCCTTGCTCTCACGCAGTGGATTGCGCTCAGGGCGTTCCTCCGGCGGTTGGCCGTCGATAGTCAGCGCCTGGCGGCCACCGGTAGCGGAACCGGTGATGGCAGAGAAACCGCCGCCTTCGCGGGCGTGCACAAGGGAGCAATTGACGGACTTGGTGCCGCCGTTCCACGAGGCCTCGGTGATAGAGCCCCAGAATGGTTGCAGCGTGGACTGGTAGAGCTGTTCCTCGCCGCCAAGGTAGTCCTCGGTGGCGGCGGTACACGTATCGGATAGGAACTTGTCCATATCCTTGCCGTCCGGGTAACCGTCAGGGAACTGCTTGCCCACATCGATGACGGAAACGGTCTCCATTTGGTGGGGCTTGGCGCAGTCGACGACGTGCGGAACCTGCTTGTCATCGATGGCCAAGCATTCGCCCGGCTTGGCGAGGTTAGCCTGCTCGGAGGCCTCGACGTTGCCGGTAGTAAGCTGCGGTACGCCGTGATCATCGGTGGTTTGCAGGCCGCACAGCAAGGTGCGGTCGCCGCGATCCCAGGCGGACTGCGGCGGCAGAATGGACGCCACATCGTACTTGCCATTCGGATCCCATTTACCGTGCAGGTAGCCCACAGTGGCGGATTCGCACAGCTCATCGCGCAATTGGTGTTGGCGGGTAAGCGCTGGGCGGGTGGCATCAGGGCCGAATTCGCTGGTGGGGTAGACGCTGAGGTCTTCGGTCTTGGAAACCTCGAAGCGGTGCTGATCGGAGCACGGTACTTCCTTGAACCCGGTGGCGGAGCCATCCTGGGCGATGTCCCACGTCAAGCAAGCGCCGGCGGCCGCAGCGGTGAAGGGCTCCGGTTTAGGAGCGGCGGTTTCTGAAGTATCCCCGCTATTGTGCTGCTGGGCAGCGGTAGTGTCTTCGCCGCCCGATTTGTGGGAGCTGATAACGCCATAGATGCCCATGAAAACGGCCGCCGCGATTGCCGCAATCAAGACAATCTGGACGGCCACAGCGGAACGCCACGCAGGTGATTTCTTCATAAGGCCTTTAATCTTACCTTTTAAGCAGGGTGCTGGCTAGATACTGTTCTCCCTAGCCACCCGGGTAGTCAGGCGGTAGCGGTCGGTGCGGTAGACGGAGGAACACCACTCCACCGGCCTATCGCCCGAGCGGGAGTAGCGCACGATGTGCAGCAGTGGGGTGCCCACGGGGACGTCGAGAAGCGGGGCAGTGTCCGCATCGGCGGAAATCGCCGAGACCGTTTGATCCGCATCGGTGATGGGGATATCAAAGACGGAGTCGAGGATGGCGTAGACCGAATTGTAGGTGTCATTTTCTAGCAGGCTGGGCGCATACGTGGAGTTATACCAACCGTCATCAATGGAGTAGGGCTCGCCATCGCCCAAGCGCAGGCGGCGCAGGTGAATATGTTCGGTTTGGGCAGGCGTATCAAAAAAGAGGGCGGCATCCTCCGGGGCGCTGCTGCGTCCGCTGGTAAGGATTTTGGAGGAGGCGGTGACGTCTTGTGCGCCCATCTCATCCGAGAATGAGGCCAGGTGGAGCCGGGAGACAAGGGGATTGGGCGCTACGAAGGTGCCCTTTCCGCGGACGCGGCGCAATTTTCCGGCCGCGACAAGATCCCCGATGGCGCGGCGGACCGTGATCCGTGACACGCCATAGGTTTCTTCAAGAAGCCTCTCGCCGGGCAGGATATCGCCGGGTTTGAGGGTCGTGCGGCACAATTCTTCGAGGATATCGTGCAATTGGGTGTGTTTTGGAACGGGACCGTCCGTAATTGTGCGGGCGGGGAGCTGAACGGCGGACATAAAGCCATCATAATTCGCTGGTTATTACCACCGCAAGGTGTTGCCAATACGCTAAACTTACATTCGTGATTGATCTCAAGCTACTCCGCGAAAACCCCGACGTTGTCCGTGCTTCCCAGGTGAACCGAGGTGAGGATCCCTCCCTCGTAGACCAGCTTTTGGAAGCTGATGAGCAGCGCCGCGCTGCTATCCAAAAGGCCGACGAACTGCGCTCCGAGCAGAAGGCTTTTGGCAAGAAGATTGGCCAAGCCTCCCCGGAGGAGCGTCCGGCACTGCTGGAGGGCTCTAATGAGCTGAAGGCCAAGGTCAAGGAGGCGGAAGAGGCACAGTCTGCCGCTGAAGCCAAGGTGGAAGAGCTGCAGTACAAGCTCGATAACGTGGTCGAAGGTGCCCCGGCCGGCGGTGAAGATGACTTCGTAGTGGTCGAAGAAGTCGGCCAGATTCCTGAGTTCGACTTCGAGCCAAAGGATCACCTTGAGTTGGGTGAGTCCCTCGGCCTTATCGACGTCAAGCGTGGCGCCAAGGTAGGCGGCGCTCGTTTCTACTACCTCACTGGCGATGGCGCCTTCCTGCAGCTGGGAATGCTGATGCTCGCGGCGCAGAAGGCGCGCGAAGCTGGCTTCAAGCTGATGATCCCGCCAGTTCTGGTTCGCCCAGACATTATGTCCGGCACCGGTTTCTTGGGCCAGCACTCCGATGAGATTTACTACCTACCGGCCGACGATATGTACCTGGTCGGTACCTCTGAGGTGGCCCTTGCCGGTTACCACAAGGATGAGATCATCGACCTCTCCAATGGCCCGCTGCAGTACGCCGGCTGGTCCTCCTGCTTCCGCCGTGAGGCTGGCTCTCACGGTAAGGACACCCGCGGTATCCTGCGCGTCCACCAATTCGACAAGCTGGAAATGTTTGTCTACTGCAAGCCGGAAGACGCGGAAGAAATGCACCAGCGCCTTCTGTCCATGGAAAAGGACATGCTTGCGGCCATGGAACTGCCCTACCGCACCATCGACATCGCCGGTGGCGACCTCGGTTCTTCGGCGGCCCGCAAGTTCGACAATGAGGCTTGGGTTCCTACCCAAGGCACCTACCGTGAGCTGACCTCCACCTCGAACTGCACCACCTTCCAGGCTCGCCGCCTGTCCACCCGCTACCGCGACGAGAACGGCAAGACCCAGACCGCAGCTACCCTGAACGGCACTCTGGCGACTACCCGCTGGCTCGTTGCCATTCTGGAAAACCACCAGCAGGCCGACGGCTCCGTCGTTGTCCCTGAGGCTCTGCGCCCGTTCGTGGGCAAGGATGTCCTGACCCCGCAGTAAGTCCGCCGTCGTCCTGGAGAGTTATGAACGCTGCGACGAATTTCCTGTATCGTCAGATCACCCACATTGGCAGGGGGGTGACTCTGGCACAGGGATTAAAAATGCGCCTTTCGGGGGAAGAAAATATCCCCGATAAGGGCGGCGCGGTGTTGGTCTGCAACCACACCGGCTACATGGATTTCCTCTTCGGCGCCTTTTTGGCCTATCGCAAGAAGCGTCTGGTGCGCTTCCTGGCTAAGGCTGGAATCTTTAAAGCACCGGTGGCGGGTCCGTTGTTGAAGGCCATGCATCACGTGCCAGTTGACCGTATCGATGGCAGCGCCTCCTTCCGCCAAGCGGTACAGCTGGCCAAGGACGGCGAACTCGTGGGCGTGTTTTCTGAAGGCACAATTTCCCGCAGCTTTGAAATTCGCAGCATGAAAAGTGGCGCCTCCCGCATTGCCTATGAGGCGGGGGTGCCGGTAGTCCCACAGGTCATTTTTGGTTCGCAGCGCCTGTGGACCAAAGGACACAAAAAGAACCTGGGACGGACCAAGACCCCTGTCTTTATTACCGCCCTCGAACCGTACTATCCCACCGGCGATGCGGAAGCTGATACCGCGGAGATTCGACGCCGCATGCAAGAGGCATTGGAAGGGCTATGGGAACAGTACGAAGCCGAATTTGGGCCCATGCCTGCCGGTGAATACTGGGTGCCCGCCCGTAAAGGTGGAGGGGCTCCTACCCTTGAAGAGGCAGAAGCTCGAGATGCTGAAGTAGAAACCGAGCGTCACCGCGTACGCCGGTTGCGCGACGATCTAGTGGGCCTCAAGGAACGCGTCTCGGTTACTACGGTTGACTTGGTGCGCAACCACATGGCCGCCGCCAAGGGAGCGGACGGGGAGGAGCCAAAGAATAAGGCGCGGACCGCCCCGGAGACCCTGGAGTGGATCAAGAACAACCTCAACGCCGTGGTAGAAGAGGCAACCCGCGGCTTGGATGAAGGTCGCGATAAGGTCGCGGATATCATGGCGCAGCTGAAGTCGGATGTGGCGCAAACCCAAGCGTCCATCACGGCCAGCAGTAAGGAGATATGGGCTGGTTCCGTAGCAGAGCAGGGCCTGTTGGCGGCAGCCACCCAATCCCGGCTTATCGTTTCGCGCTTGCCGCACCGCATGAAGGCGCAATTTTCTTCCATCCCCCGCGTGGTAGTGGCGCAGAGCAGCGCGCTGAATTGGGAAGATGGCGCGCTAACTCCGCGATTGCACAAGGCTTTGGCAGATATCTACCCGGCGGCCGAAGTCCTGATCGTGATATCACCCGCCGGTGAAGTGGAAGTTCCGCAAGCCGTGTGGAGCGTTGTCGTTGATGAGGACGCTGTGCAGCCGCGACTCGATACCGATGCACTGTCCGTCACTGCCGCGACTGCGGTACAAGGCGTGGAGCGCATCCTCGAGGATCTGAAAGCTAAGCCGGAGGAGGCCCTGGTTTTTGCTAACGAGCCAGGAGATGAGGATTTCCTAGACCGGTTGCCGGTGGTGGCGTTGGAAACTGCCCCTATTGAGGTGGTCAAAGGCGCTCAGGCGGTCACTTATTCTGCCGAGAAAGCCGGAATGTCCGAAGTGCTTGAAGCAATGGCGCGGTTAGCGCAGAAATAGCGAAGGATTTTCGTCCGCTTTGCACCCCCGCGAGGGGGTGGGTTTTCTTTTTGAATGTCTAAGTATTTTAAGAAAACTGACTGCTTACGGGCCTGAAACTTACGTGTGAGTAACCACATGTGTAACTCGCGTCCGTGACTCCTAACATAGATTTCAGGAGATAAAGTCTCTGCAGCCGCGGTGTGATACTTTCCACCGAAACCACAATTCACTGCTTTTGGCTGTGCTTTTGCCATCTCATTCATGGATTTATGGCGCAGGCACATGCAAGCACCAAGGAAGGAGATGCGGTCAGTAATGACCCAGCAAAGCAACCAATCCTTTAACCCCGAATACTTTGAAAATCTATGGAATGGGTACGCGGATGAGGACTACGACGTAGTCATCATCGGTGGCGGTTCCGTAGGCGCTGGTGCGGCAGCGGACGCCGCTACCCGCGGCCTCAAGACCGCCGTCATTGAGGCGCGCGACTTCGCCGCAGGTACCTCTTCTCGCTCCTCCAAGATGTTCCACGGTGGCCTGCGCTACCTGGCCATGTTTGACTTCCGCCTGGTGGCGGAGTCCCTCAAGGAGCGCGAGCTGAACATGTCCACCCTGGCACCCCACCTGGTGAAGCCGCTGAAGTTTATCTTCCCGCTGACCCACCACGTATGGGAGCGCGTGATGATGTTCGGTGGCTTTACTCTTTATGACCTCATGGGTGGCTCGAAGAGCGTGCCAATGCAAAAGCACCTCACCCGCAAGGGCGTGCTGAAGGTGACCCCGGGTCTGAAGGACGATGCCATTGTGGGCGGCGTGCGCTACTACGACACCTTGGTTGATGACGCCCGCCACACCATGACCGTGCTGCGTACCGCCGCCGAGTACGGTGCCGACGTGCGTACCAATACCGAGGTCATTGGCTTTGACAAGGACCGCGGCGGCCGCATCGTAGGCGCCAAGGTGCGCGATACCGCCACCGGCCGCGAGACCACCGTGCGCGGCAAGGTCTTTATCAACGCCACCGGTGTGTGGAATGACAAGATTCAAGAGATGGCCGGCGTGGAGGGCAAGTTCACCGTTCACGCCTCCAAGGGCGTGCACATCGTCGTGCCGAAGAATGCGCTCGATGCAGACGCAGCCCTGTGCTTCGTCACCGAAAAGTCCGTCCTCTTCGTTATCCCGTGGGGCGAGTACTGGATTATCGGTACCACCGATACCGATTGGGAAAAGGGCCTATCTTTGCCAGATCCGGCACCAACCAAGTCCGATATCGACTACATCTTGGACCAGGTTAACCAGCGCGTTCGCCGCAAGATCACTCGCGATGACATCGTGGGCGTCTACTCCGGCCTGCGCCCGCTGCTGTCCGGCAAGTCCGATTCCACCACCAACCTTTCCCGCAACCACGCGGTTGCGCGCGTGGCCCCAGGTATGGTCTCTGTCGCCGGCGGTAAGTACACCACGTACCGCGTCATCGGTAAGGATGCCGTGGACCTGGCAGTGGAGGAGCTGGATACCAAGGTCCCAGAGTCCATCACCGAGCAAACCCCGATCCTGGGCGCCGCCGGCTATCACGCCTTGGCCAACCAGGTCCCATCCTTGGCTCGTCGCTATAACCTGAGCGAGAAGTTCATTGAGCACCTGCTCGGCCGTTATGGCTCCCTGCTGGGTGAGGTTTTGGCACCGGCAGCTGAGGATGCCTCCCTGCTCGAGCCAGTTCCTGGTGCCGAGTCCTACTTGTGGGCCGAGGTCCGCTACGCCGTCACCCACGAGGGTGCATTGCACTTGGAAGACATCTTGTCCCGCCGCCTGCGCATCGCCATCGAGTACGGCGACCGCGGTGTGAATGCCGCCCCGGCCGTTGCTGATTTTGTAGCACCGCTGCTGGGCTGGAGCGACGCCGACAAGGAGCGCGAGGTATCCCAATTCAAGGCCCACACGCAGGCCGAACTTGAAGCAGAAGCTGCGGTAACTGACCGTGAGGCCAATGACATTTTGGTGCGCGCAGGATCCGCCCGACCCACCCAAAACGAGGTATAAGTTATGACCGGATTTGATGCATTCCTGTGGGAGTTTATCGGCACTGCGTTGCTGCTCCTTTTAGGCAACGGCGTATGTGCGCTGGTAAACCTGCGCACCTCTGGCGCACGCGGCTCCGATTGGGTCGTTATCGCCCTGGGCTGGGGCATGGCGGTTTTCGTCGGCGCGAGCGTGGCCGATCCCACGGGTGGGCACCTTAACCCGGCCGTCACCGTAATGTTGGCCGTCAATGGCTCGCTCGAGTGGTCTCTGGTGCCGTACTACTTCCTGGGCCAGATCCTCGGCGCTATCCTCGGTGCCATCCTGGCATGGGCTGCCTTCAAGCAGCTTTTCGACGCCAATAATTACGACGACGCCGGAAATGTCACCGGCGCCAATAAGGACACGAACGGTATCTTCTTTACCAAGCCGGCACATCCTAAGAACGGCTGGAATGCGGTGACGGAGTTCATCGCCACCTGCGTACTGTTGATGTTCATCGCCTTCGGCCCCACCGGCGGCGAGCTTGGCCCAATGAGCTACTTTGCCGTTGCTTTCGTTGTGGTGTCGGTCGGCCTGTCCCTGGGTACCCCTACGGGTTATGCCATCAATCCGGTCCGTGACCTGGGCCCGCGAATTGCTTATGCATTCATCTTGCCCATCCAGGACAAAGGCAGCGCGAACTGGGGTTATGCTTGGGTCCCCATCGTGGCCCCATTGGTCGCGGCCGTAGCCGTTGGCCTGTTGTCCGTTGCGCTCTAATTCCATCTTCGTATAGGAGACTAGACACATGACTAACAAGAAATACGTCGCCGCTATCGACCAGGGAACCACGTCGACGCGCTGCATCATCTTTGACCACAACGGCGAGCAGGCTGCCGTTGGCCAGCTCGAGCACGAGCAGATCTTCCCGGAAAAAGGCTGGGTAGAACACGATCCGGAAGAAATCTGGAGCAATACCCGTCGCGCCGTCGGTGAGGCTCTTGCCAATGGCGACATCACCGTGGAAGACATTGACTCGGTAGGTATCACCAACCAGCGTGAGACCACCGTGGTGTGGGATAAGCACACCGGCAAGCCGGTCTACAACGCCATTGTCTGGCAAGATACCCGTACCACCGCCATTTGTAAGGAACTCTCGGGTGAGGAAGGACCAGAAAAGTGGCGCCGCCGCACTGGTCTAATCATCAACTCCTACCCGGCGGGACCGAAGGTGAAGTGGATCCTCGATAACGTCGAAGGTGCCCGCGAGCGTGCTGAGGCAGGCGACCTGCTCTTCGGCACCATCGATAGCTGGCTGCTGTGGAACCTCACCGGCGGCGCCGAGGGCGATGCCGGCCGCGAAGCGCTGCACGCCACCGACGTCACCAACGCCTCCCGCACCTTGCTTATGGACATCGAAAAGCTGGAGTGGGATGAGGAATTGTGTAAGGAAATGGGCATCCCGATGTCCATGCTGCCGGAGATTCGCCCGTCCCTGGGTGATTTCCGTACCGTGCGTGAGCGCGGCTCGCTTTCCGGCGTTCCTATCCGCGCCATCCTGGGTGACCAGCAGTCCGCGATGTTCGGCCAGGGTTGCTTCCGTGCAGGTTCCGCAAAGAATACCTACGGAACCGGCCTGTTCCTCCTGCTGAATACGGGTACTACCCCGAAGTTCTCCGAGAACGGCCTGCTGACCACCGTCTGCTTCCAGCGCGAGGGCGAGCGCCCCGTGTACGCGCTTGAGGGATCTGTATCCATGGGCGGTTCCCTGGTGCAGTGGCTGCGCGATAACCTGCAGATCATTCCCAACGCTGCGTCCATCGAAAACCTCGCGCGCGAGGTTAAGGATAACGGCGGCGTGTACATCGTGCCGGCCTTTTCTGGCCTCTTTGCTCCGTACTGGCGCCCGGATGCTCGCGGCGTCATCGTGGGCCTGACCCGCTTTGCTAACCGCAAGCACTTGGCTCGCGCCGTGCTCGAATCCACCGCGTACCAGACGCGCGATGTCGCCGACGCCATGGTGGCGGACTCCGGCGTGGAGATTACCGAGCTGCGCGTGGATGGTGGCATGACCATGAATGAACTGCTGATGCAGTTCCAGTCCGATATCCTCGGCGTGGAAGTACACCGCCCGAAGAATATTGAGACTACCGCCACCGGTGCTGCCTTCGCAGCAGGCCTGGACCACGGCTTCTGGGATGACCTCAGCGTCTTGGGCAGCCAGACCGGAGACATGAAGGTATTCAAGCCGAAGCGCGAAAAGGAAGAGGTAGAAGGGCTCTACCGCGACTGGAAGCGCGCTATTAAGCGCTCCTTGGAGTGGGAGGATAACGAGGACGAGGACCTGAACATCTAAGTCCTGACGTAAACTCGCGGGTATGGAGAATTTCCCAGCCCGCGCGCCTCGCCTCATCGCGAGCGATATTGACGGCACCCTGCTGGACCGCAATCACCGCGTCCCGCGTCGCAACCGTGACGCCGTGGCGCGGGCAGTCCAACAGGGTGCCTATTTTGCGCTTTCTACCGGTCGTCCGTTCCGCTGGATTGCCCCGGTGCTGGAGCAGCTGCCCGTGCGGCCGGTATGCGTGACCTCGAACGGTGCTGTGTTGTATGACTCCGCGGAGGATCGGGTGATGTCCGCCCACGAGCTTTCGCCCGCCGCGCTGGCGGAAGTGGTGGACGTGGCCCAGACCGTACTGGGCACTGTGGGCTTTGGCGCGGAGCGGGCAGGGGGCTCGCTTGCCGACGCCGTCGAGGACCTCTTCGTAGTCGAGCGCCACTATTCCGAAAACGCCCTGTTTGAGGGCTTCGGCGTGGTCAGCATGGGCGAGCTAGTGGGGCAGCCGGCGGTAAAGTTCCTCATCCGCAACACGGACTACTCCGCCCCAGAGCTCTATGAGCTCATTGCGCCGCACATCGATCCCGAGCTTGCGCACCTGACCTATTCCATGCAGGAAGGAATCTTGGAGGTTGCCGCGCCCAATGTGACTAAGCGCCGCGGGGTGGAATGGCTGGCGGAGCACACCGGCGTCGCCCAGCAGGAGACTATTGCCTTTGGGGATATGCCCAACGATATAGAGATGCTGACGTGGGCCGGCTGTGGTGTGGCCATGGAAAACGCCCACCCGGAGGTTAAGGCGGCCGCGGATGCGGTCACCGTGGCTAACCACCAGGCGGGCGTCGCTAAGGTGCTAGAGCGCTGGTTCTAGTCGGTGAAGATGTCTACCTTTTCCGTTTCGGTGTTGTAGACAATCTCGCCACCCTGGAACTTCACGCGGATTTCCTTGCCATTCTTTTCCTCGTTGGAGGTAGGCAGGCCGAGCTTGGAGGCATTATCGCCCTCGGACCACTTCTTGGCAATCTCACCCGTCAGGGCCTTGGTGCCGGACTCCTTGGAGGAGAGCACCACGCCATTTTGGAAGAGCTGGTAAAGGATCTTGCCGCCATCGGTGGTGTCCGGGCCGCCGACTGCCAGGCCTAGGACTGGGCCGAAAGCGTTGAGGACGGAGGTCCACGATTCCTTCAGGCCTTCGTTGCTGGAGACTTGGACAACCTTATTGACAATCTCCGGAATATCACCGGTGGTCATGTTGCCCGCCACCTTCTGGTCGGCGTCTGGCTTTTCTACGCGTTCGCTGGCGATGAGCACGCCGAAGACGGCGGCAGCGATTCCAGCGAGGGCGGAGATGGTCGAGACCGGTACCTCGACGTCGCCCAGCGAGGACGTGATTTCTTCGCCCACCTGCTGCGGGGTCTTGGGGATATCCTGCGGAGTCTTGGGGGTATTTGGCTGTGGAGACTCTTGCCAGTTCAGGTCCGTGCTGTTCTTGCCGGACTTGATGGCATCCGCCTTGCGCTTGGTATTCTTTCGAATCTCGTCCCAGTGGCGCATGGTGTACTGACCCGGGCAGGCGGTGTTGTGGAAATCATTGTGGCCCGCGAAGGCCGGCACGTTGGCCATGGTGCCCGCCGGGAACTTGGAGCCGTAGAAGCCGCCGGAGTACAAGCTGGCCGTGCCCATCGGGTCGATGCCGGAGGTAGCAGCCTTCCAGCCTGCAATCTCGGCGACGGAGTTGAGCATCTCACGAGACGGCTCCGCTGTCTCGTAGTTGCCAATCATGGAAATGCCCCAGTTATTGGAGTTGAAGCCACCTACGTGGGCACCCTGGACGGCCTTGTCCAAGCCGCCGTAGCGGCCTTCGTAGATGGTGCCGAACTTATCCACCAGCACGTTGTATCCGATATCGCACCAGCCCAGGTTCTGCGCATGATACTCGTAGGCGCCGCGTACCTGTGCCGCTGCCTGTGCGCGGGTGTAGTTATTGGTGCCCGCGGTGTGGTGCAGGGTCATGGCCTTGATGCCATCGTCGTAGGTTGGCTGCTGGCAGCGCTTAGATTCGTCTGCGCCCCAGCCGGCGCGGGTGACCACCTTGGGCATGCCCGCGGTTTCTGCGGTGGGCTCGATGGCTTCGCCTTCCTGGGCGTTGCCGTCGATAAACACGGCGTCGAGATCCGCAACCTGGGTGCGCTCATCGGCCACGGGGGAGATATCGCCGACGTTGTACGCAAGCGGCGCGGGGCGGTTGGCATCAGCGCCCTTGGCGGCCTTGTCCAGGAGGGAGTCTTCCTTCTTGTCGAGGTTGGAACCGGTCACGAGGTCAACGTTGGCCATAGAAACCTGCACATCGTTGGTATCGCCCACGAAGATGAGCTCGGTGCCGTTCTTGCCCTCGGTGTAGTTCATTGCGTCCATGGGCAGCCACTCGCTCCAGGAACCGTCCTGCTGCTTGGAGCGCACGAAGGAGTTGATATCGCGCTTGCCTTCCCACGTGACGGCGAACATGTTGAAGGTTTCGTCGCGGTGGAATTGCTTGACCGCGCGGCGGCCTTCGCCTTCGCCCTGCGCGGCTACGGCGGGGTCATCGACGACGATGGATTCGCCGTCACTGAAGCTAGAGGAGGATTTTTTGACCTCAATGGGACCGCCGTTGCTGGAGTCTTGGGTCTTGAGAACTTGCTGTCCGCCGAATGCGGCCGTCACGGCGAGCGCGATGGAGGTGACCGCCGCGATGACGGGGGTGGACCATTTTGACCTGGTGGGTACTAGTCGACGTCGTTGTTGCACTGTTATCTCCCTAGGGTTGTGCAGCTGTAAAAACGGTTGCCAAAAGTTAAGAGTTGATAGTGATGGTAAGTTTGTGACTTCTGTGAAATCTGTTGCGACACGCCGATGCGCCGTGTCAACTGCCGTAGTGCAATAAAGTGGAGGCCATGACTTCTTATGACCTCATCGTTGTTGGCTCTGGATTTTTTGGTCTAACGGTTGCCGAGCGCGCCGCTAGCCAGCTGGATAAGAAGGTGCTCATTGTGGAGCGCCGCAATCACCTCGGCGGCAATGCCTACTCCGAGGCCGAACCCACCACCGGAATTGAGGTGCACAAGTACGGCGCGCACCTCTTCCACACCTCTAATAAGCGCGTGTGGGATTACTGCAATAAGTTCACCGATTTCACCGACTACCAGCACCGCGTCTTTGCCATGCACGATGGCACCGCCTACCAATTCCCGATGGGCCTGGGTCTTATCAACCAGTTCTTCGGCCGTTACTACTCCCCGGATGAGGCTCGCCAGCTCATTAAGGATCAGGCCGGCGAATTCTCCCCGGAAGAGGCGCAAAACCTGGAGGAGAAGGCCATCTCGCTCATCGGTCGCCCGCTGTATGAGGCCTTCATCCGCGATTACACCGCAAAGCAGTGGCAGACCGATCCGAAGGAGCTGCCGGCCGCGAATATCACCCGCCTGCCGGTGCGCTATACCTTCAATAACCGCTACTTCAACGATACGTATGAGGGCCTGCCGGTCGACGGCTACGCCGCCTGGCTAGAGAATATGGCCGACCACGACAATATTGAGGTCCGCCTGGATACCGATTGGTTCGAGGTACGCGAAGAGTTGCGTGCTGAGTCCCCAGATGCGCCTGTGGTCTACACCGGCCCACTGGATCGCTACTTTGATTTTGCCGAGGGCGAGCTGGGGTGGCGCACCCTAGACTTTGACTTGGAGGTGCTGGATACCGGCGACTTCCAGGGCACCCCGGTGATGAACTACAACGATGCGGACGTGGATTACACCCGCATCCATGAGTTCCGTCACTTCCACCCGGAGCGCAAGGATAAGTACCCGAAGGATAAGACGGTCATCATGAAGGAGTATTCGCGCTTCGCCGACAAGGGCGATGAGCCGTACTACCCCATCAATACCCCAGAGGACCGCACCAAGCTGGAGGCTTACCGTAAGCTCGCCGCTCAGGAGTCGAAGGATAATAAGGTTCTCTTCGGTGGCCGCTTGGGCACCTACCAGTACCTGGATATGCACATGGCTATCGGTTCCGCGCTGTCCATGTTTGATAATAAGCTCGCACCATTTTGGAACGAGGGCAAGGCTATCGAACAGGAGCGTGGCCACTAAGCCGAACTTCGTCAACAGAACACTTAACACTCATACACCACCCAACACACCACACTATGGAGTGTTGGGTGGTGTGTTGTATGTAGTGTTGTGTAGTGTTGCGCAGACCGAGAAAATTATGATTGAACTGCGAAAACATCCTGAGCTGTGAGAATTTCGGATGAGGAACACGTGCGAACACTACACAACACACCACAGTGTGTGTAGTGTTGTGTGTAGTGTTTGAGGGCGTTCAGGAGCGTTGAGCGCTGATAGGGGTGAGTGATTGTGGTCTGGGATGATGACCAGGCGGAGATCGCCGAGATCATTGGAAGCCTGCGATCTCAGGACACCGATACGCGCGCTGTCGAGGTCAAGGCAGCTGCGGGAGGTTTTCCCAAGAAGCTCGTTCGCTCTATCTCTGCCTTTGCTAACGGGACCGGTGGAATCATCATCTTGGGGCTGGATGAAGACAACGGGTTCGTTACGGTACCAGGCTTTGATGCTACTGCCATGGCGGATGCCCTGGCTGGCGCATGCGCAGACCACGTGACCCCGTCGGTTCGCGCCCAGATCGACATTGTTGAGTGGGAGGGCGCGAGCATTGTCGTTGGCACCATTCCCGAATGTGCTCCTTTTGAAAAGCCTTGCTGGGTCGTTTCCCAGTCGAAGTATCACGGCAGCTATATCCGGGTCCATGATGGGGACCGCGTACTAAAGCCATACGAGATTGACCGGCTGGAGGAAAACAAGACCCAGCCGGAATGGGATCTGGAGCCGGTTGCGGATGCTGACATCGACGATCTGGATCCTGACATTGTGGCCGAGATCTTGGCCCGCGAGCGCTCCATCCATGAACGCATTTTTGGACGGTTGAGCGATGAAGAGGCGATGTTAGCGCTCCACTTGATTACCCGGAACGACAACGGAAAACTAGTGCCAACTTTGGGCGGGCTTATGGCAGCGGGCACTTACCCGCAACAGTTTTTCCCGCGGCTCAACGTGACCTTTGCAGCATATCCCGGCACTGATAAAGCGGCCGGGATGGGCAAGCAGCGCTTCCTCGACAACGAAAGTCTGGTGGGGCCCATTCCGGTGCTGGTCGCGGATGCCGTGCGGGCAGTCCGACGCAATATGCGCGTCGGAGGCGTAATCGAGGGAGTCTTCCGTAAGGACTTGCCGGACTATCCTCCGGAGGCCGTGCGTGAGGCAGTCGCTAATGCGCTTATGCACCGTGACTATTCGCCGCAGGCGCGGGGCACGCAGGTACAAGTGAACCTGTATGTCGACCGGCTGGAGATCCTCAACCCCGGTGGTCTTTATGGAACGGTCACCGTTGATCGATTGGGCACTGCGGGTATGTCTAGCGCGCGCAATCAGCATTTGTCTGCGTTGCTGGAGGTGACTCCTGCCGGTGACGGGGATGGGTACGTTGCGGAAAATCGTGGTACCGGATATATCGAGATTCTCGACCAATTGGAGCAGCAGCTGCTGCCGCCGCCGGTACCACGGGATTCATTGACCGAATTTGAACTCACCTTTGTGCGGCGAAATCCGACTACCCCGGAGCGCACCGCGGCGTTGGGTGGCGGAACCCGCGAGCGCGTGCTCGACTATCTTCGCGAACACAGGACAGCGTCCAGTCGCGAATTGGCAGGGGCTGCGGGGCTGTCCCTCAACGGCGTGCGCAGGACCATCAACGAACTTGTTGAGGAAGGCGTCATCGTGCGCACTGAGCCGCTGAAGAGCCCGAAGCAGCGCTATCGGCTGCAGGGCTAACCACGGTGTTCAACGTCACCTTGTTCGCGCGCCGCCGCTGAATACCGTGGCGCGAATTTCTCCATCTGTTCAAGCACGAGCTTGATGGCCTCCGGCGCCTTGTCCGGTGGATACTTGTAGTCGCGTAGCAACCTGCGGACCGAGCGGCGTAGTTTCGCACGTACGT
The DNA here is from genome assembly GCF_022347435.1 of Corynebacterium sp. ACRPE. Lineage (NCBI taxonomy): Bacteria > Bacillati > Actinomycetota > Actinomycetes > Mycobacteriales > Corynebacteriaceae > Corynebacterium > Corynebacterium sp. ACRPE. Next base: position 42,726 of record NZ_JAKRNA010000009.1, read on the forward strand.
CGTCGCGTACTGTCCAGTCGGTCTTTGCATCGCGCCGCAGCATGGAAACGAGCTGGCGTGCGATTTCAGCAAGAACTTCGTCGTCCATGAGCTCGGTTGCGGATTCGTTTGTCGACACCGCGTCGAAGAAGGTGAGCTCGTCATTGCCTAGTGGCGGGGTGAATTGTTCACCGCGTTTGCTTTCCTTGACGATCTCCTTGGACAGGCGGATGAGTTCGGCGATGATTTCAGCGGCCGTGAGCTGCTGATTGGTGTACCGATTCATCAGCTCAGTGATCCGCTCGGAGAACTGCTTGGAGCGCAGCTCGTTGTTTCCTGTGGCGGTGCGGGCTTCCTGCTGGAGCTGGCGGCGCAACGCATCAATGAGCAACGAGACCTCCGAGGGGGATTGTTTGTCCTTGAACAGGTCGACGGTGAGATCCTGCAAGTTCGGAATCTCAATCCCGGCCTGGCGGTAGATGTCGATGACACCGGTGGCCTCAGCCGAATCAACGACCAGCTTGCCTAGGGCGTTGCGGATGGAGTCGCTAATTGGCTCGCCATTGGCCACGCGGTCGCCCGCATCGAGCTTGATGAGCCAGTTCTTGACCTCGGAGTAGAACCGCACGCTGTCGCGGTATTCCTCGGCGTCGGGGCTGCCCGAAGCTAGTGCCCAGGCACGCGCGAGCCTTCCAGCCTGACGCTTGAACTCATCAGCGACGGGACGCGCGTTTGGCTTCTCGGGGTCGTAGTTGCCTTCGGTTCTTGGATTGCGAAGGAAACCAGTGACATCGAGCAAGGCACGGCGAAGGTTGGCGTCATCGATGAAAGCGGTGTTCTTCCATTCGATTCCCACAATGTCGTCGAGACGAGCCAGGAATCCCTTCGCCAGATTGAGCGATTCTTCGACGTCCTGTCCCGTGACCTTCGTGCCGTCGTCGGAGGGGTTGAGCGTGAACTCAGCCAGAGCCTTCTCCAGGTGCTCGACCAGCGGAGCATAGGCGACAAGGAGGCCATCCTGCTTGTCGCGGAACGTGCGGTTGACGCGGGCGAGGGTCTGCATGAGCAGTGCACTCTTGAGTGAACGGTCAATGTAGAGCGTGTGTAGCGGCGGTGCGTCGAAGCCGGTGAGCATCATGGACTGAACGATGGCGATTTCCAGCTCGTCGTCGACGTCCTTGATGCGGTTCTTCACGGCCTTGAGCGCGCTCGGGCGGCGCATATGGACCTTGAGCTCATCCGGATCGGACGGCGCGGCAGAGTAGAGGACCTTGATTTTTCCCTTGTCATCGGCATCCGAGTGCCACTGAGGGCGCAGCGCCACGATCTTGGAGTAGAGGCGTGCTGCAATGGAACGCGTGGCGGTGACAATCATGGCTTTGCCCGGTGCGCCGATGAATTCCCGCATGTTCTCGCGGCGGTCTTCCCAGTGGCGTACAAAGTCCTCAGCGAGCGCATCTAAGCGGTCGTCGGAACCGTAAATGATTTCCAACGCGGCGACGGAGCGCTGAATCCGTTCGCGCTCTACCTCGTCGAGACCCGCAAGTACTTCCTCAGCGGTGTCATCAATCTCGTCATCGGTAATTCCAGCAATGCGCTTGAGCGGGATGAGGCGTGGCTCGAAATACACGGGAACGACGGCACCGTCCTCGACGGCGCGGTTCATGTCGTAGACATCTACGTCGTCACCGAAGACCTTGCGCGTATCGCGGTCCCACTTCTTGAGCGGGGTACCGGTAAACGCCAGCATGGAGGCATTCGGCAGCGCATTGCGTAGGTGCTGTGCGTAACCGTCAGCCGCGGTATCGCCAAAGCCATAGTGGGAACGGTGTGCCTCGTCGACGATGACCACGATGTTGCTCCGGTCAGAGAGCAACGGGTGCTCGGTCTCACGCAACTCACCCTGGCCGTTCAAGCCAAACTTCTGGAGCGTCGAGAAGTAGATGCCGCCGGAAGTCTTCTGCGACAGCAGCTCACGTAATTCAGCACGCGACTCGATATTGCGCGGTGCCTCCGGAAGGATGGTGGACCGGTTGAAGGTCTCGAAGAGCTGCTCATCTAGCTCCGTACGGTCATTGAGCACGATGACAGTCGGGCTGAGCATCTCCGGCCGACGCATAATCTTGGCGGTGTAGAGTTCCATCTCCATGGACTTGCCGGCACCCGTTGTATGCCAGATGACGCCAGCGCGCTTGTCGCCGCGCGCCGCCGTGATCGTGGAACCCACAGCCTTGGTCACCGCGAAGTACTGGTGCGGCTTCGCGATGCGCATGACTAGCCCCTCGGCCGTGTCATCGAACGCCGTGAAGTCGCTGTAGAGCTGCCCAAAACGCTCCACATTAAACAGACCATCAAGCAACAGGTCCAGCTGCGTGACCGGCTCGCCGGCCACAACCATGTTGTTGGGGTCGACCGGGCTGCCGTCCTCATCCACGTTCCATGGCGCAAAGTGGTTCCACGGAGTAAACGGCGTACCGTACTTCGCGCTGAGGTCATCCGAAGGAATCACAATATTGGCGAAGCGGAAGGCCATGCCGAATTCCTTGACGTACGTCTGCAGCTGGTTGTGGGCGCCCTCGACGGAGGTATTCGCGCCCGTCTTCTTCAGCTCAATGAATGCCAGCGGCATGCCGTTGACGTAGCAGACCACATCGAAGCGACGTTCCCCATCGAGGTTCGCAACGGTGACCTGGTTGAGCGACAAGTAGTCATTCTTGTGCGGCTGCGAGGACAGGAAGTAGATGGTCGGGTTCTGGACGTTGCCCTCGTGGTCGATGTACTCGATACCGCGGTAGCCTTCCACAAGAATCTGGTGAATGCGCCGGTTCTCCGCAATCGCGGATTGCGACTTCGGCGTGATGACCTCACCGATGGCCTGGTCAAGGTACTCCTCCGGCACATCTGGGTTGAGGTTGCGCACGGCATTGCGCAGTCGCCCGCGCAGCACGATGTCATTCCACGTGTCGCGCTCGCCGGAGCCCGGCGCAAAGTCCGGGCCGTGTCCAGCCTGCCATTCCAGTTCAGCCAGGTGGTCCTGAACAATGAGTTCGAGGGATTCTTCGCTCAGCATGAGCTTCTCCTTAGGAGTTGTAGGGATAGGGGTGCTTAGCTTTCCGACGCCGCCGTGCCCGCAACGTTCTCCGCCTCACCGACCGTAATGCGGCCACTCATGAGGAGGGGAAGGAGCTCGTCGCGGGTGCGGGCGAGGACTTGGTTTTCATTTCGAAGCGCCGTAGCCTTCTTGAGGAGCGCGTCTGCGAGCTGCCTGTACTCTGTCGAAGCGCTTTCGGAGGGCCAAGGAACCGCAATTTCCTTGAGGTCGTCGGCTGCAATCCGTTGACGTCCAGAGGTGCCGGTAAGTGCTTTGTACCCAAAGCTACGGAATTCGGGGCTGCTGATAATGGCATGGATTGCAGCGGCAGGGATGCCTTCCTTGGGACGGAAGACGATGTATTCGGTAGAACCCATTCCCACTTCGTCATCCTCAAGGAAGTCGACAATCGCCATCTTGCCGTTCTCAAAACACGGGGTGATGCGCGCGAGAAGGACGTCACCGTTCCTGAACTTGGTGCCTCCTTTGGTCTCGCGCTTTCCCCAGCGGTCCACAATCAATCCGTACTCCGGAAGATCCTTCATCTCCAGGAAACTACATTCATCGCTTTGCGGCTTTAACGTGCGGGGATTGACGTCGGCGATACTGGAAATCGGCTCAGTAGAACTAACTCCGGTGTTGGTGATGGCATGCCACTGAGCATGCAGCAGCTCCTGAATCTTGTGAATTGCTAACTGGTTAGCGGCGATTTTGTCGTCGAGGGATGCCAATGTCCGCCCGATTGGGCGTTGAACTTTAAGTTCTGGAAGTGTTATTTCCCAATTGGGCAACGTGGTGATCGGCAGACGGTTTACGGTTGCCCCATATAGGGTGTTTTGGGCAATCTTTTGCTGCCATTTCGGGGAAAGCCAATAGTAGAGTAGGAAGGTCGGATCGACGACTTCTGGGTTCGGTCGAAGCAGTGCCATACGGCGACCGAGGGCTGCATCGATGTCAGGCGGCATTAACGCGGCTTCCCCGAGCCGAGTTTCATAAGAAAATAGAAGGTCGTTTTCTCGTGGCGTTACTCGACGAGTCCAACGCTGAAAGTCTTCGTCATCGATGAAATCGGATTCGTCGAGAATTAAGCGTCCGTTTTGGAGTGAGCTGATGTTCAGGAAGTATTTCCCCTCTTCACGTCGTTTGGGTGTCGCGTGAGGACCATCAAAGACTTCACCAATTTCGCGGATTCGTAGCTTTGGCATTACTTCAACCTCCCCAGCTGTTCGCGCACAGCCTTGTCAAGGCGGGCGGCGTCGTCAAGCGCGGCGGTGAGCTCGTTGGTGAGGCGGGCAATCTTCTCGTCGATGGGTTCGTCGTCTTCCTCGACCTCGGCGAAGCCGACGTAGCGGCCGGGGGTCATGGCGAAGTCGGCGTCGCGGATGTCGTCGAGGGAAGCAGACTTACAGAAGCCGGCGATGTCCTCGTAGGCCTTGCCCTCAGGTGCGGAGGTGCGGCCGCGCCACAAGCGGTAGGTGTTCGCAATCTTTTGGATGTCGTCGTCGCTGAAGGTGCGCTCCGTGCGGTCAATCATGTGGCCGAGCTCGCGGGCATCGATGAAGAGCACCTGGTTGGTGCGGTCGATGGTGCCCTTGGAACCAGCCTTCTTGTCTTTGGCGAAGAACCAGACACAGACCGGAATCTGCGTGCCGCGGAAGAGCTGTGCAGGAAGAGCGATGACGCAGGAGACGATGTCGTCTTCCACTATGGCCTGGCGGATATCGCCTTCACCGGAGGAGTTCGACGTCATCGTGCCGTTAGCCATGACGACGCCAGCCTCACCCTGAGAGGTGAGCTTGGAAATGATGTGCTGCATCCACGCGAAGTTTGCATTGCGCTTGGGCGGGACGCCGTACTTCCAGCGGGAGTCCTCCTCGTTTCGCGACCAATCCTTGATGTTGAAAGGCGGGTTGGCCATGACATAGTCCATCTTTTTATCCGGATGAATGTCGCGAGCGAAGGTGTCGGCCCAGCGCTCGCCGAGGCCGGCAGAGCTAATGGCGTGGATGGCCAGGTTCATCTTGGCCATGCGCCAGGTGCGCTCATTGAGCTCCTGACCGTAGATGGCCAGAGCAGTGCGGTCCTTCTCTGCGGTTTCGAGGAACTTCTCTGCCTGAACGAACATGCCGCCTGAGCCACAGCAAGGGTCATAGACACGGCCCTGGGTCGGCTCCAGGATTTCTACGAGAGTGCGGACGACGGGGCGCGGGGTGTAGAACTCACCGCCACGCTTACCCTCAGCACGGGCGAACTTCTCCAGGAAGTATTCATAGACCTCACCCAGCAAATCGCGAGCACGCTCGGGACCCTCCGCGGTGAAACGCGTGGTGCTGAACAAGTCGATGAGTTCGCCCAAACGACGCTGGTCAACGCTATCCGAGGCGAAGTTCGTGGGCAGGGTACCTAACAGCGACTCATTGTCCAGCATGAGCTGCTTCATCGCGTTATCGATGAGCTTGCCAATGGACTGGTACTCCTGGCCGGCGTCGCTCGTCTTGCCCTTCGAGTTGTCACGCAGGAAGGTCCAGCGAGCGATGGGGTCGACCCAGAAAACGTTCTTCTCACGGTAAGCGTCGATATCCTCCAGGTCTTCCTGGATGTACTCTTCGCTATCGCCGCGCTCCTCGCCTTCGGCACGCAGCTCCGCGCGCCGGGCATCGAAGGCGTCAGTGACGTACTTGAGGAACACCAGTCCTAGGACGATGTCCTTGTACTGGGATGCATCCATGGAACCGCGCAGCTTGTCTGCTGCCTTCCATAAAGTGTCCTTGAGCTCTTTGAGGGTGGTGGCGGAGGCAGACTCTACGTTCTGCTCATCCTTGACTGAGTTAGTCATTTTTCTCCTTACATATAACGGGGTTTTGTTCGTTTGAATGTTGAACTCTGTTATTAGCCTGGCGGGGATTGTCCACGAGATTCAGCGATGGTGACAGCACCGGTACCTATCGACATGACGAGGCCGTGCTCAAGTTCATCGAGGCTATGTAACTGTTCTAAGAGCTGCTGGCGTCGTGCGCGGAGCTGGTGTTCCACCGAGCCGAGGTGCTTCGCATTCCCACGTGGAAAGACGGGGAAGTACAGCGAGCTCAGCTCGGAGGAGACAGCTTCGTTAATAGCCTTCTCTACGAGGTAGGGAAGGCAGACCTTTTCCAAGGGAGTGTGGCTGCGTCCACGGAAGGTGCGGCATCGTAGTGCTTGAGCCGGTGCAGTGACTAGCTTGCCGCCTTCTTCATCGATGAGCGCGCGTGGTCTTGGGCTCTTGATGAAGACCACGTCCCCTGGTTCTGTGAGGGTGCCGCGCGGTGCAATGTCTTCCAACCGGAGACGATCGATGCACCGTGCGCCCTGTGGAATGCTCCCCAGAATTTCGGGTTCACCGATGAGTTCCAGTTTTGCTACTGCTTCAGGGGCGAGATCACGTTCGGCAATGCGGGAGCCGCTGAGTTTCTGCAGTACCCCAGTGCGAGCGTTGGTCGCGGCCTTCCACGGTAGGTACTCAAGGCGCGTTGCCCCCGATTCAGCGCGCATACCAATCTTTGGCTGCGCGTCCTCCAACCCTACTGAACTGATGTCTAATCCTGTTAGATGTGCGGTGTGCATGAGATCGGCGGCGGAGGACGTCGACGTAGAAGAAAAGACCGAGTCATCGAGAGAATGAGTACGACTGCGCCAGGCATCAGCGGCGCGAAGAATACGACCACGGACAAAGGTGTGCTTGCGCGCTTCATCCGGTGTGGTGAGCATGGTTGCCCAGTCTGAGACGAGACCGGGTGTCTTAAGGTCCGGCACGTCAGCGATAACGGCAGCAGCATCGGCAGGGTTGCCTATGGCCTTGCGATTAGGGCGCTTGAGAATCCATAGTGCGCCCTGCTGCTGTCCGCGGTCCGGAAAAATGCCTCGGGGCAGCCGTGCGCTGTAACGCAGCGGTGCAATTGCACCGGTTTCAGTCGGTGCGAGGAAGCTCCGTCGGACGACCTGCGCTAAAGAGTCCTCGATAAGCATGTCTGCGGTGGAAATGCAGAACATTGCGCCGCGCTCGTTCAGGTTGTCGAGCAAGTCCTGGAGGTGCTCGAAGTATTCGGGTGCATTCTTGAGAGGGGAAGGAGCAGCGTGGACGATGAGAGAATTCGCTGGGATCTCCTCGCTAGCGTCGATGAATTCCACGTTTCGGCACGCTAGTTCGGCCCAATAAAGAGAGTCTGGTGCGCAGTCCTTTCGATATCCGATGTTGAGCGCTAGCGTTTCCTCGAGTTCCCGGGCGAGTCCAGTGACGAAACCTAGGCTGTATTCATCAGTAGGGATGATAGGTGGAGTTGGGTCCTCTAGCGTGAGGGCTTCCGATACTGCTTGCATAGCGCGGGAAGTAAACCGGGAAGAGAGTGTTATTTGACGCTGAGCACTGAGGTCATCTGCAAGACGGGCGAGCGCGGTCGCGGGCCCGAAAGCTGCCTCGGCTACCTGCTCTGCGGCTTGTGCGATGTCAGCTTCAGGGTCATCAGAAGGAATGTTGTCTGCTGCGCGCTGGTACGCCGCGGTAAGAGAGTCGATTACTGCAGCAGAGGGCGAAAAATCCTGAGGGGAGAGAGCCGTGTTGCAGTTTAAAAGGCCCAAGGCCGCGCGTGCCGGATTGTGGAGCAGCATTCGGTAGAGCGAAGAATAGAAGAGGGCATCTTCAACGGCTGTGTCGCGGCGGCCGAGCTTAGTTGCTCGCAGCCAGTCTTGAATTTCGGTGATGGCGTAGTAGGGGTGGCCATCATGTTCTCCGTAAGGGGAGGGGAAGGGCGTGATGGATTCTGAGTTAAAGCGCTGAATCCACTCGTTGACCGCGGGGCGCGTAACGCCGGTCAGCCGGGCGACATCGGCGAGTGTCAGTGTTGCGGTCACTTGAGGCCTCCTTTCATAGGGTAGTGATGGGGAATAAGGGTGAGCGGTCATTGCTGATTGCTCTGCCCAATACGTTAAACGAACTCGAGTGGAGTGCCCAGCTTTTAGTCTGTTAATCGTCCTGAAGGGGTCTTAAGGCTGGGTAATTCAAACTACAAGAGTGTCGCCCAAGAGTGGTTCGGTTTTCGTGGGGATCGGGCTTCAAAAGCGCATGACTTGCTGACGTGTTCGGTCAGGTTCGGTGCTAAAGCGGGGGATTGATGTGCACTTTGTGGCCGATTTCCTGCTGGTGAACGTGTTGGCTCGGGCTGTCTGTCGACGTCGATATGTGCATGGTTATCGTCTCCGCGCTGAGTATGTTCGACAACAAGCTGGCTCCGTTCTGGAACGAGGGCAAGGCCCTTGAGCGGGAGCGAGGCCACTAGAAGCTATGCTTAATCACCTCTGAGGAAAGGAGGTGACGGTATGGCTGACCGCCGCATGTGGAAAATGTCGCCGGAGCGGCTGCAAGAGCATTTGAAATTGCGTAGCCGGGCATCGCGCATTCCCGATAAAAAGAAGGAACAGTCCAAGAAGGCCTGCCGGAACTCCCGGCGGGCCTTTCCGCTTTTCGGTGCAGAAAACTATTGGGTTATCCCCAACCGTTTGACTTTACCCAACGTTAACTATTAAAGTTAACGACAGGTTAACAATTAGCAAACGGGACAATAATCCGAGAAAGGGGATAACAATGAACCAGTTTGAAACCCTGCGCCAGGATCTGCACGAGAACTACGGCCACGAGTACACGGCCGCGGAAATCGATGCCAAGCTCGATGAGGTTATTGCCAAGCACACCAAGAAGGCGGAGCTCGATGAATTCGTGCCGCTTTTGGTGGAGCGTGAGGTGCGCGACTACTTCGGTGCTCACCGCCTGCACGTTCGCTTTGCTGCCGGTACCAATAATGCGCTGGCCCAAGCTGCAGCGGAACTGACCCGCAAGCACGCCGGCGATGCCCTCTTTGTAGATACCGCCGTTGCTCACCCAGAAAACGAAGCGGAAGGCCACCTTGCCCACGTCATGAACGAGCGCGGCATGGGTGAGGCCCCGAATAAGTACCTCGACGAGGTGCGCACGGTAGCGATGCCGGATTACATCGTGTTCTTGGGCCGCGAGGTAGAGCGCGATGAGGCGGGCAAGGACATCAAGATTTGGGATATTCCTGCTGCGGATACCGTGGAGGAGGCGCGCGAATTGGCTGATGACCTCGAAGCTCGCGTGCTCTACATGCTCAACAAGCTAGGTATCGATCCGGTGACCGAGCCGGTCAACGCCTAGAAGCGATACGGGTTGGGCAGCTGGGAGGAGACGTTATTATTAGCCACCCAGAAGCCCGCAAACCTATAGGGCATGTAGTGCGTGCCCATACCGGGGCGCCATTCCGGCGTGCCCAACAGTGGGGGAGTTTTGCGGTCGCGCTGCGGATATAGCCGTTCTGGCAGCGCGCCCACCATGGGGTGGTAGTCCTCGAGGACGCGAGCGAAGGCGGAGTCGAAGTCTTCCCGCGACAGTTCCTGGGACAGGTCATTGATGCGCTGCGTTATCTGGCGCAAGCTGGCGTTGTCGGGCTGGCGGGAGAGGGCCGCTTGGGCGTCGCCAAGCAGCCATTGCACCTCGTCCGCGCGCACCGCAGTATCACCGGCGCAGAAATTTTCCAGGGAATCTATCTGCGCCGCGGCCGTATTGATCTGCTTGAGCGCTTTGTATGCCTCCTTGATGGAGGCAGCGTGCAGGGAATAGTCCTGGATGTTCTCCAGCGCCTTGAGCGTCGGCCGCGCATCGGTGTACTGATTGACCAGAGAGCGCCACTGTACCTTCAGGTAGTCGCCCGCTAAGGGGGAATGCAGGGCGTCAATCCGTGCCTCCGTGCGCTTGATGAGTTCCTCAGCCCCGTCGCGAGCGCCCTTAATATAATCGAAGCGCGTGCGCACTCGGGCGCGGCGGATGAACAAGTAGGTAATGAGGCCAACCGCGCCCAGAACTACGAGCACCATAGTCGCTGCGATGAATACGGACCACGTGGGCACATCCTGCATAGATTGCCGGCGCACGGTAGTATCCGCGGCGGCGCGAGTGGCCAAGATCATGCCGACGGTATAGTCATCGTCCGCCAGCGCCGGCCGCATCTGGTCCAAGATGCCGTCCACGCGGCCCTCGTCATAAATCTTGATGTCCTGGCACACCTCTGTGCCGCAGTGCACGGCCATGCTATTGGGTTCGAAACCTACCGCGATGACGAGGACATTTTTCTGTAGCCCACTTCCGTTGATGAAATGCGGATGCTCGCGTTCCAAGTCATGGAATAGAGTGCGGGAAAATTCCTCGCCCGAATTCGGATACGTAGCGTAGAGGACCTCGTGCACGGAATCCGGCAAATGCATGGACTGTGCTTGCGATTTGATGGCCTCTTCGTCCGAAGTGCTGAGGATTTGGGCGTGGTCCAGAAACTCCACCGCGGGCTTTTCCTCTGCGAAAGCGACGGGCGCGCTGGCTACAGCGAGAAGACCTACTGCTGCCGCGCAAGGAACCCATCTCATGATGTTCCATAATACGGGCTCCGCGTGTAAACCGTAGTACATATGCAAAAGCAACTACGCTAAATCGCTGACTACTGTTTATACCGTTTGGAGAATCGAAGCTATCGTGACTGCCAACAACACCCAGGCCCATGAGCCCCTGCAGCGCATCCTGCTGCCTAAGCGCGGCGAGCCCTTTGATGTGCGGATGCTCTACCTCATCGAAGCCGAGCAAAACCGCGAACGCCTCAGCTGGTTTAACCGCACCTCCGTTACCATCCCGGCCGGTGAGGAAGCCTCTTTTGAAACCTACTTCAATGCCTTCCCAGCCTCCTACTGGCGCCGCTGGTCCCAGCTGCGCTCCGTAATCCTCAGCCTGGACATTGAGGGTCAAGCAAATATTTCCCTCTACCGCTCCAAGCAGGATGGCCAGCGCATTTCCGTGGCCAACCACCTGGTAGGCACCGGCCACCACGAGTTTGAGCTGCCGCTTAAAAACTTCGAGGACGGCGGCTGGCTGTGGTTCGATATCACCGCCGAGCAGGAAACCACGCTTGCCGACGCCGCCTGGTGCTCCCCCCACGCCCCCGGCCCACAGCTGCTGCCGAACGGCACCGAGCAGCCGGCGCAGGACAAGCGCGTGGCGGTTGGCATCCCCACCTTTAACCGCCCGACTGATGCCGTGGCAGCGCTCAAGACACTGGCCGAAGACCCGGTAGTAGACGAGATCATCGACTTCGTCCTCATGCCGGATCAAGGCAACCAGCACCCGGCCGATGAGCCGGGTTACGACGAGGCAGTGGCCCACTTTGGCGAGCGCTTCCGCGAATTCCGCCAGGGCAACCTGGGCGGCTCCGGCGGCTACTCCCGCATCATGTACGAGGCGCTGGAGAATACCGAATCGCCCTTCATCCTGTACATGGACGATGATATCGCCATCGAGCCGGACTCCGTGCTGCGCGCGGTTCAAGCGGCCCGCTACGCGGCTAAGCCCATCATCGTCGGCGGCCAGATGCTCAATCTGCAGGAGCGCTCCCAGCTGCGCACCACCGGCGAGCAGGTCAACCGTGCCGATTTCATGTGGGGCGCGGCGCCGCACGCCGTCTACGACCACGACTTTGCCAAGTACCCGCTGCGCGCCATCGGCACCCGCGAGACTCACCTGGATCCCAAGAAGTACGATTCCCGCGCGCTGCACCGCCGCGTTGACGTGGAATACAACGGCTGGTGGATGTGCCTCTTCCCACGCATCGTGGCAGAAACCAACGGCCAGCCGCTGCCGCTGTTTATCAAGTGGGACGATACCGAGTACTCCCTGCGCGCGGCGCGCAATGGATTCCCCACGGTGACCTGGCCGGGTGCCGCTATCTGGCACATGGCTTGGGCGGATAAGGACGATGCCATTGACTGGCAGGCCTACTTCCACCTGCGCAACCGCCTCATCGTTGCCGCGATGTACCACGAGGGACCGGCCAAGGGCATTACCAAGTCCATCTTTAAGTCCACCCTCAAGCACACCATGTGCATGGAATATTCCACCATGGCCATCCAGATTGAGGCCATGCGAGACTTCCTGGCCGGACCGGACCATCTCTTCGACATCCTGGAGTCTTCGCTGCCGCGCATCGCGCAGATCCGCAAGAACTACTCCGATGCCGTCATCCTGGAATCCGCCGATGAGCTCCCAGCTCCCACCGGCGCGCCGGGCGTGCCCACCCGTAATATCGGCGGCCGCCTGGCCAAGATTAAGAAGATCCCGTGGGCCATCAAGGGCCTCAAGCACCTCGTCAGTAAGGAAGACGCTGCGCACCATGAGGCGCCGCAGCTAAACCTCACCCCGGACGAGGCCCGCTGGTTCACCTTGTCCCGCGTAGATTCGGCCACCGTCTCCACCGCGGGTGGCACCGGCGTCGCCTTCCGCAAGCGTGATCGCGACCTAGCCAAGGACCTCGTGACCCAGACCCGCGAGCTGCTGAAGGAAATCGAGGAGAACTTCGACGACCTGCGCGCCGAATACCGCGCGGCACAGCCGGAGCTGACTTCGCGCGAGTCCTGGAAGAAGGTCTTCGATGCCCAATAAGCTTTCCGTAGCAGAATCGCGCGTCCTCGAATCCATCCAAAATGCGGCCTTCGACGTGCCCGGTGTGCTTCCCACCGCCCGCGGGCTTAGCCACTGGGGCGAGCATGCCTTGGGCTGGATGGGCAGCGCTGCGGTAGGGGCGGGCATCGACAAGCGCCGCCGCGAAGGCTGGATCCGTGTTGGAGCCGCCGCCTTCCTCGCGCACGCCGCCAGCGTGGTGCTCAAGCGCATCGTGCGCCGCAAGCGCCCGGATTATCCCTACGTGCGCGTGGGTGTAAAAACGCCCTCCAAGCTCTCCTTTCCCAGCTCGCACGCGACTTCGACCACCGCATTCCTGGTGGCGGTAAGCCGCCTTACCGGCCGCAAGGCGCCTCTTCTCGGCGTGCCGGTAATGATGGCATCGCGTATGGTGCTCGGAGTGCACTACCCAACAGATACGGCCGTGGGTGCGGCCATCGGCGCTGCTACCGCGGAGGTCGTGATGAAAGGAATGAAGCATGAGTGATGATGGAAACCAGCACTTTTTCCATTCGGAACCGCACACCTCTGGCGTAGACACCGGCCGCAAGCGCAAGCCGCCGAAGAATCTTGCCGATGGCATGATTAAGGCCCTGCGCCCCAAGCAGTGGGTCAAAAACGTCCTGGTGCTGGCCGCCCCCGCCGCGGCCGGCGCCGAAGCGCTGTTCCATGGCCGCGTGCTTCTCGACGTCCTCTTGGCCTTCGTCGTCTTCTGCCTCGGTGCTTCCTCCATTTACCTGATTAACGATGCGAAGGATTGGCGAGAGGACCAAGAGCATCCGACCAAGCGCTTCCGCCCGATTGCCTCGGGTGTGCTACCGATCAAGCTCGCCTATGTCATGGCCGTGGTGCTCATCTGCCTGTCCATCGGCTTGTCTTTCCTCGCTACGGCCGGGCCGCAGCTGGCTATCGTGATGGCGATTTATATCGCACTGCAGTTGGGCTATTGCTTTGGCTGGAAGCATATGCCGGTGATCGATATTGCGCTGGTGTCCTCCGGCTTCATGCTGCGCACCATGGCCGGTGGCGTAGCCGCAGGCATCGAGCTTTCCCAGTGGTTCCTGCTGGTGGCGGCCTTCGGCTCGCTGTTTATGGCCTCCGGCAAGCGCTACTCGGAGATCCTGTTGGTAGAACAGACTGGCGCGAAAATCCGCAAATCCCTGGAGGGCTATACGCCCACCTACCTGCGCTTCGTGTGGACCCTAGCCGCCACCGCAGTGGTCATCTGCTACACCTTGTGGGGCTTCGAGCTCGCTAACGACGCCCAGACCGGTGGCGTGTGGTACCAGATTTCCATGGTGCCGTTTACTATCGCCATCCTGCGCTACGCGGCCGATGTGGACCGCGGCCAGGGCGGCGCACCGGATGAGATTGCACTCGAGGACCGCACTTTGCAGGTTCTCGCCTTGGCCTGGCTCGCCTGCATCGCAATGGCGGTTTATATCATGCCGTTGTTCTAGACACAGCGGAATCGATATAGAAATTTTCTGCGGGGCTGATAAACTTTCTCCCCGTGCTTAACACCGACCACAAGAGTATCGCCCGCTGGAGTGCCCCAGCGGTCGTTCTTGTGATCGGTGTTTTATCTTTCTGGGGCGGCTTCGCTCGCCGCTGGATTTCCGATGACGGCCTCATCGTCCTGCGTACCGTGCGCAATCTCGAAGCTGGAAACGGGCCCGTGTTCAATATGGGCGAGCGCGTGGAGGCCAATACTTCCACGCTGTGGCAGTACCTCATCTTCCTCGTGCGCTGGGTCTCCCACGCAAACCTGGAAGGCATCGCGATTTACTTGGGCCTCTTCTTGGCGGTAGCAGCAATGGTTGTCGGCACGGGGGCGTCGGCAAGCATGCGCTCTGGCGCCGTCCTTCCGGCCGGCGCACTTGTGTATGTGGCCCTGCCACCGGCCCGCGACTTCTTTACCTCCGGCCTGGAATGGGGCCTGTGCATCTTCTACCTTGCGGTGCTGTGGTGGCTGTTGTTGCGGTGGTCGCGCCCGCGTCGCCACTCCGGGAGCAATAGCGACGCCTATTGGCTCGCCTTCTGGGCCGGGCTGTCCTGGCTGGTGCGCCCAGAGCTCGCTCTGTACGGCGGCCTGGTGGGAATCGTGCTGCTCGTATCCCACCGCTGGTGGAAGATTCTTGCCGTCGCAGTGCCGCTGCCGTTGGCCTATGAGATTTTCCGCATGGGTTACTACGGCCTACTGACCCCGCACACGGCCGTGGCCAAGTCCGCGGCCGGTTCCGAATGGGGCAAGGGCTTTACCTACCTGGCGGACTTTGCCGGACCGTACTGGCTCTTCCTGCCGCTCATCGTGCTGGCCATTGCCGGTCTATGGAAGGCGGACCTGCGGCCCACTGCTCTGCGCTCCACCGCCACTGCCACGTATCTTTTTGTGGGCGCGGCGCTCATCCATACGCTCTACGTCTTGCGCGTGGGTGGAGACTTTATGCACGGCCGCATGCTGCTGCTGCCACTTTTTGCGATTCTGCTTCCGATCTTTGTCGTTAGCGTACGCATGTGGATCGTTTCCGTCCTCTGTGCGGTGTGGGCGCTGGTTATCGTTCTGCGCGGGCATCCGGTGGATCGCAGCATCTATGCGGATGAAATTTCCATCGTGGACGAGCGCGATTTTTGGACCTATGCCACCCAGCGCCAGGATCCTCCTATGCGGGCCGAAGAGTTCCTCGGCGCCAAGTTTATGGAGGACTACCAGGAGGGCATCGACGAGCTAGAGGCGGGCGACGCCATGACCTTCCGCTATATCAAGGGCGAAGATAGGTTCTCGTGGACGGCCACGCCTGCGGACCCTTCGCGCACCGATCCGCCGACCGTTTACCTGCTCAATTTGGGCCTGTCTTCCATGAATGCGCCGCTGGATATTCGCGTGCTGGACAATATCGGCCTCAGCAACCCTTTGGCGGCGCGCCAGCCGCGCATCGAGGGCGGGCGCATTGGGCACGACAAGAGCTTGGATATGTCGTGGCAGGTGGCAGATTCCGCCGCCGATATCGACGAGATCCCGGCGTGGATTGATAAGTACGAGGCGGCCAAGGCTCGCGCCGCGCTTGCCGACGCCGATTTTCAGAAACTCTTCGCCACATACAGGGAACCCCTAACTTGGGACCGTTTCTGGAAAAATATTAAATTCTCTCTGACCGATGGTCGGACCCTCACTTTTTCTTCTGATCCCTCTGACTACCTGCGCTAATTCCTTTAGATGCAGACTTTAGGGGGAACCTAAGTTACACTATTCTGTGACATTGTTATCGATCCGTGGCGTTAACGGTATACAGGTTCCGGACGATAGAACTTAGTGACAATCACCGAGTAGTTTGAAGGAGAAAGATGACTGCATCCATCAAGGGTCGCGTCCTTTCAGTCATCATGGCAGTTGCCGTAGCTTTGGGCCTGGCCGTCGTGGCAGGGTCCCAGCCGGCAGAGGCAGCCAACCGCGACTGGCTGCGCCGTGACGCCACTGGTACGTGTGAGTGGGACAAGGTCGGCTGGTGGGTCCAGCGTTGCGACGTATGGTCCCAGGCAATGGGCCGCACCATTCCGGTGCAGGTTCAGCCGGCAAAGCGTGGCGGCAATGCTGCCCTTTACCTGCTAGATGGCCTGCGTGCCACCGATCGCACTAACGCATGGGTAAATGACGTTAATGCTGCCAAGACCTACGAGCCGCACAACATCACCCTCGCTATGCCCGTCGGTGGTGCTGCTTCCTTCTACGCTGACTGGCAGGGTCCTGCTACCTACGACCTGGAAAATCCGGTCAACTATAAGTGGGAGACCTTCCTGACCAGCGAGCTTCCTGGCTACTTGGAGCGCAACTTCGGTGTTGCCCGCAACAATAACTCCATTGCTGGCCTGTCCATGGGCGCCGGTGCCGCCCTGACCCTGGCTGCAAAGCACCCGAACCAGTTCCGTCAGGCGCTGTCCTACTCTGGCTTCCTGACCACCACGGTCCCAGGCGCTCAGACCATGATGCGCTTTGCCATGCTGGATGCGGGCGGATTCAACATCAACGCTATGTACGGTTCCCTGTTTAACCCGAAGCGTTTCCAGAACGATCCGCTGCTGCTTATTCCGAAGTTGCGCAATACCAACCTGTACATCTCCGCAGCTTCTGGTGTCCCAGGCGCCGGCGATAGCCACTACCTTCCGGAGCACCAGGCCGCCGGTGCCGCGCTCGAGTTCGGCTCGAATATCACCACCCGCGTGTGGGAGGGAGCCGCTCGCCTGCAGGGCCTGAACCCGACCGTGGACTACCCGGCACAGGGTCTGCACAACTGGGAGCAGTTCGGCTACCAGCTCAACCGCTCTAAGCCACAGGTGCTTAACGTCATGAACGCTTGGTAATTCTTGCGGCCGAATCCCCTTTCTTAAGGAAAGGGGATTTTCTTTTGCGAAGGGTATCGAACAAATATACGTCTAACTATTGCGGGCGTCTCGGCATTGCGCTAATCTAGGCGTGTCAGTTCGATTGGGTGTGCGAAATTATTCAGAGGGGGAGCTTTCGTGACTACTGCTACCGCACCACCAAAACAGGCGTATTTTTCTACCAATGACATGGAAGACACCGTGTGTGTCATGGCCATGGTGCAAAGAATTCAATCATGGCAACTGTTCCAGGCAGTGCTGCCACAGTTAGAAGACGACGTTGATTGCACACTGGCCGTTTTGTCCAAGAGACTCGGTCTTTCGCGATGGCGGGTATCAAGTGCAATCCAAGCCCACTTTCGGATGCGCGAACTGCCGCTTACTACCGCAGTGCAAACGGAACACTGGATTTTGGACCTTCCGCGACTCCAAGTTATTGACGTGGAATTGCGTCCCCTCGGCGAGGACGAAGCGCAGATCCAACTAGTTGATGCGGCCTTGGCAGATTTCCTCACGCCCAAAGACCCGGGACAGCACGTGCCGACGGAACCGGAAATCCGAAATTTCCTGTGTGGATTCATTGATGGGCTGCTGAAGCCAGATTTATCGGCGCAGATCGAGCGCGCAGTGTCGGTGTCCTATTCGGGTGGACAGGCCACGATTGTGTTGAAGACAGATAAGGCCACTGCGGCGGCAATTTCTAGACATATTGATAAAGCGGCAGCACAAGAGGGGGTTTCAACGGCGGAGGCGCTGGAAAGTCTGATCTTCAACCGCACTAGTACCAAGGTGGTGATTAACACCTATCGCACCGGGGAGGATCCTTCCCGCGTCTTCATTCCTAGCGCAGGATGGTGCGATCTGGGGGAGGACCTGGCCCATGACTCTGCGGTGCGAACTCTTACCGCCGAGGACGTCGAAAAGTATGTTCCCTCAGAAGAAATCCGCGCCTGGGTGCAGGGACGCGACGCGACCTGCCGGTGGCCAGGGTGCTCGATGCCAGCACACTATTGTCAATTGGATCATCGCGTGGAGTACGGCGACAAAGGACCTACCAGTGTGGGAAATCTGGTGAGCTTGTGTCAGCATCACCATAACGTGAAGACGGATGGTCGGGTGCGATACATCATGGACCCGTTTACCGGAGATATTGTCTGGATGTTTGAGGATGGCACTTATGAGGTGGATCGAGCGGCAGGTCCATTGGCGCCCCGGAGTATTCATTGGAAACTGACGTGGGAGCGATTCCTCATGCTCAGGAGGGGTTCATTGCAAGGTATGTGAGTTGGGACTATACAGGGGCGCATGTTCGCTATTGAGAATCCAAACACAGGCAAGAGTGAAGACCAGTTTGAACGTATCGATGATTCGCAGCGCGATGACATCCTAGACCGCTCCACCGCGGCCTACGAGGCATGGCGTAGCACTCGCATCGAGGAGCGTGCTGCGGTTTTGTCCCGCGCAGCTGACCTTTATGAAGAGCGCATTGATGAGTTAGCAGATCACATCGGCCGCGAGATGGGCAAGCTGACCCGTTGGGCCAAGGCCGAGGTACAGATTGTTGCCGATATTTACCGCTATTACTCCGAGCATGCGCACGAGCTGCTTGCCGACGAGTACCTGCCGGCACAGAATGCCGACAAGACCGTAGTGCGCAAGGAGCCGATCGGTCCACTGCTGGGCATCATGCCGTGGAACTTCCCGTACTACCAGGTAGCCCGCTTCGCGGCGCCTAACCTGCTGCTGGGTAACACCATTGTGCTCAAGCACGCTTCCATCTGCCCGCTGTCTTCCCAGGCATGCCAGGACATCCTGGAAGAGGCTGGTCTGCCGAAGGACGCGTACATCAACATCTACGCTTCCGGTTCCCAGATGGATGCCTTTGTAGCGGATAAGCGTATCAAGGGTGTTTCGCTGACCGGCTCGGAGGGCGCAGGTGCTGCCGTGGCCAAGACCGCCGGTGAAAATTACAAGAAGTCCGTGCTGGAGCTAGGCGGCAACGACCCGTTCCTGGTTATTGATGATGAGAACCTGGAGTGGGTCCTGGATCAGTACAACCTGATCCGCATGTACAACACCGGCCAGGCCTGCAACGCACCAAAGCGCCTCATCGTTCTGGAGGACTTCTACGACCGCACCGTGGAGTACCTGGAAAAGAAGATTGGGGACATGAAGGTCGGCACTTATGACGACGAGAATGCCGACATTGGTCCGCTGTCCTCCATCGGTGCTCGCGATGAGATTGTGGAGCGCCTGGAAAAGGCCGCGGCCAATGGTGACGCCAAGATTCGCGTAGGCGGCAAGAAGATTGACCGCGAGGGCGCCTACATGGAGCCTGCGCTGCTTACCGACGTCGACCCATCCACCGACGTAGGCTGCAACGAGATCTTCGGCCCTGTGGCTATTGTTTACAAGGCCAAGGATGTTGAAGAGGCTATCGAGATTGCCAATAACTCGGAGTATGGTCTGTCCAGCTCCGTCTGGGGCACCGACCTGGATGCCGCGTTCGAGGTGGCAAACCAGCTCAACGATGGCATGACGTTTGTCAACGAGGCGTCGGTAACCGCAGCAGGCCTGCCTTTCGGTGGTGTGAACCGCTCCGGCTACGGCCGCGAGCTGGCACGCTGGGGCGTCGGCGAGTTTGTCAACGAGCACCTGTACCGCGTGAGCGGACAGGATAATCCGGGCAACTCCCCGGCCATGTAGCGGCGTGTCAGTCTAGCGTAAGTCTCAAGTTCAACTTAAACTTGAGCACACGATAGACAGCTCACGCCGCAGGCATCGGTCCGGGGGAGGGGAACCCTCGGAAAGGTACCGCGGCAAATCTTCAAGGACGTTTACCTATGCGCAAAAGCACTTCCCCGAGTAAAGCTCGCAAGGGCCTTGCAGTGGCCGCAGTACCTACCGCTATTGCCGTGGGTTTGGCTCTGCTGCCAAACGCCACCGCACAATCTTCCGTAGGCGATCTCTCTTCCGCAATCGGCGGCGATTCCAGCCTGTCCGATCACTTCGCACCGAAGGATCCGCCCGCCCGCACCCCGCTGAACACCGAATACCCGGATGTTAAGGGCCTGCCGGAGGGCGTGAAGATCAACCGCGTGGAGTACCTGACCAACCGCCACCTGATGGTCTACATCAAGTCCGCGGCTATGCCGGACAAAGAGCAGAAGGTGCAGATCCAGCTGGCTCGTGACTGGTACTCCCACCCGGAAAAGAAGTTCCCAGAGGTATGGGCGCTCGACGGCCTGCGTGCACGTGACGATGAGTCCGGCTGGACCATCGAGACCAATATTCTGAACCAGTACGCTGACCGTAACGTCAACCTAGTTATGCCGGTAGGCGGCGAATCTTCCTTCTACTCGGACTGGGAGCAGGCAGACCGCGGTAAGCGCTACATGTGGGAGACCTTCCTCACCAAGGAATTGATCCCCATCTTGGATAATGAGTACCGCTCGAACCACAAGCGTGCGGTCACCGGCCTGTCCATGGGCGGCACGGCCGCGATGAACTTGGCTGAGCGCAACCCGCACCTGTTCAACTTCGTGGGTTCCTTCTCCGGTTACCTGGACACCACTACGCGCGGCATGCCGGAAGCCATCATGGCTGCGCAGCGCGATGCCGGCGGCTATGATTCCCGCAAGATGTGGGGCGAGCCAGGTTCTCAAAACTGGATCGACCACGATCCGAAGCTGGGCATTGAAAACCTGAAGGACATGAAGGTCTATGTCTCTGCAGGTTCGGGCAAGGATGACTTTGGTAACGCCAACTCCGTAGCCAAGGGTCAGGCCAACCTTGCCGGTATGGGCTTGGAGGTCATTTCCCGCATGTCCACCCAGACCTATGTGGACTACGCAAAGCGCGCCAAGATTAACCCAGTGATTAAGTTCCGCCCATCCGGCGTGCACAGCTGGGAATACTGGCAGTTTGAGATGCAGCAGGCATGGCCCTACATCGCAGATGCCCTCGAGATGGACAAAGCTGATCGCGGTGCGGACTGTGAGGCCATCGGCGCCATCGCCAAGGAAACCAAGAGCGGCGTCATTGGCTCTTGCTTGAATAACGAGTACGACGTCGCCAAGAAGGGCAAGGCCCAGGACTTCGAGTCTGGTACCGCTTACTGGTCCCCGGATACCGGTGCGCACGCCCTCTTCGGCCGTATTGGTGCTCGCTACGCCGAGATCGGTGGACCTACCTCCTGGCTGGGCTTCCCTAAGACCGGCGAGTCTAAGACCCCGGACGGCAAGGGTCGCTTCGTGCACTTCGAGCACGGCTCCATCTACTGGTCCCCGGAGACCGGTGCTTGGGAGATTACCGGCGATATGTTCCAGGCCTGGGGCAAGAACGGCTACGAAAAGGGCGACCTGAAGTACCCGACCGGCTCGGTTAAGAAGGTCGGCGAGGGCTACATGCAGGAATTCCAGGATGGCGTCCTGACCCGTAACCCGGATGGCTCCAACCAGGTAGTCCACGGTGCTATCGGCGCCAAGTACAAGGACATGGGCGGCGCTGAATCTGCGCTCGGCTTCCCGACGTCCGGTGAGAACGCCGTCAACGGCGGCTTCTTCCAGACCTTTGAAAAGGGCAGCATCTACTGGTCCCCGAAGACTGGCGCGCACTACATCCTAAAGAGCAAGATCATGGACCGCTGGGGCCAGGCTGGCTGGGAGCAGGGCGAGTTCGGCTGGCCTACTTCTGACTATTCCGAGATTGCCGCTGGCGGCCTGAGCCAGGAATTCCAGCACGGCAAGATCAGTGAGGTCCTCGGCCAGGTTCGGGCCGAGAAGAAGTAGCTATGCGCAAGCTAGTAGTTGTGGGCGCGGCGCTGTGCTTGGGTCTTGCGGGCTGCGATTCCGCCACGGTGGATAGCGAACCGCCGCAAGAGACCGAGGTCGCGCCCCTCGAGCGCGAGTCCGAGGCCCCTTCCTCTTCTTCGGAGAGTGCCACCTCTAAGTCGCAAGAAGACCGCGGTGCGCGCGAGATCTCTGAAATCCCGTCCGCTGAGGTGCCGGAACCGGACGCCAAGTACTTGGACAAGCTCAAGGACGCCGGCGTTAACGTCGATGGCGTAGAGGATCAGCTCCTTGGCGCTGGAAAGGCGGCCTGTGACGAGAATGAGGTCACCATTTCTGCGGTTGCCGGCCAGCTCATCGAGCAGCAGCGCACCACGCTGAGTTTTGAGGAGCTTTCCCAGCTCATCAAGGATTCCGCGCGTTCAGGGATTTGCTAGGTTTAGCTGGTACAACTAATCCATGCGAAAAACTATTACCGTTGTCGCGGCCCTCGTCGTATTAGCTGTCATTGGCGTGGGCGCGTCGCGTTACCTCAACCAAGGCACTGATTCCCCGGCTCCGCACACCACGGAGCAGGCCGCGCCGCCGCAACCGCAGCAGCCTGACTGGTGCCCCCGTGTGGAGTTCATTTCTGCCCCGGGGACTTGGGAGTCCGCGGCTGACGACGACCCCATCAATCCTTCTGCCAACCCTCGCTCGTTCATGCTGTCTATTACGAAGCCGCTGCAGGAGGCCTACGGGGACGATGTGAAGGTCTGGACCCTTCCCTATACCGCGCAATTCAAAAATATTAATGCGCAACATGAGATGAGCTACGACGATTCCCGCACTGAGGGAACCGCCAAGATGAATGACGAGCTGCGTAGCGTTCATCAAAGCTGCCCGGCTACCAAGTTCATTCTGAGCGGCTTTTCTCAGGGCGCGGTGATTGCTGGCGACGTTGCCGATGAGATTGGTGGCGGCCAGGGCGTGGTTCCGGCGGAAAACATCGCAGGCGTGGCCCTTATCGCAGACGGCCGCCGCCAAAATGGCGTCGGGCAAAACCCAGGCCGCAAGGTGGGTGGCGTCGGTGCAGAAATTGCCCTTCAGCCCGTATCCGGATTGGTGCAGCCCATCGTGCCGGGTGCTTCCATGCGTGGTGCGCGCCAGAATGGGTTCGGTAGCCTCGCGGATCGCACCTTCCAAATTTGCGCGCCCAATGATTCGGTGTGTGATGCCCCGCCTAACGTGACCAATGCACTAGAGCGCGCGCAGGGTTTGATTGCCGCGAATGGCGTGCATGCGCAGTACGCCTCCAATAGTGGCGTTATCGATGGCACGACTGCCAACCAGTGGGTAGTGGGCTGGGCCCGCCAGCTTATCGACGCCGCGTAACAACCATTCCCCCAACTCCGATAGTTTTATTAACGAAACCATTTACCTAAGGAGAATCGATGGATCTAAAAGCGCAGATGGGGCAGTTCTTAGCACCCGAGTTCACCTTGGCCCAGTTGGCAGAGAAGCTCTTCCAAGCGGAAACCGACCCAGACCGCGTGGTCATGCGCCAGTGGATCTACGGTGAGGAAGAAACCTGCCGGGAGCTTACCCGCGCACAGGTCAATAACCGCATCAAGGTGGTGGCGGCGCGCCTGCAGCAGATGGCAGAGCCCGGTACCCGCGTGGCCATCTTGGCTGGTAATTCGCCGGAATACGTCTTCGGCTTCTTGGGTGCTCTTTATGCGGGCATGGTGCCGATTCCGCTGTATGACCCCAACGAACCGGGGCACTCGGACCACCTCAAGGCCGTATTTGGTGACTGTGAACCGTCCATCGTGGTGACTAACCGCGTATCGGCGGCGGCAGTGCGCCGGTACTTTTCTGCTCAGCGCGAGCGCCCGCGCATCATTTCCCTCGACGCCCTTCCTGATTCTCTGGCGTCCTCTTGGACTCCTGTGGAAGGAACCGCAGAGGACACTGCCTTCCTGCAGTACACCTCCGGTTCCACCCGTACCCCGGCCGGCGTGGAGCTCACCAATCGCGCGATTATCACCAACGTGGCGCAGATTTTCCAGGCCCTGCAGCTGCAGATGCCGGCCCGCATCGTTTCTTGGCTGCCGATGCACCACGATATGGGCATCATCTTGGCCGTATTTGTCACCATCTTGGGCCTCGACTTCGAGGTGATGACCCCGCGCGATTTCATCCAGCACCCGGATCGCTGGGTCCGGCGCGTGACAGCCGGCAAACAGGCCACCTATACCGCTATCCCGAACTTTGCCTTGGAACTTGCCGCGCGCCACGCCAAGGACGCGGATTTCTCCCACGTGGACGGCATCATTATTGGTTCCGAGCCGGTGACCGAATCGGCCGTGGACTCCTTCCTCGATGCCTTCAGCGTGGACCGTTCCGTACTGCGTCCGTCCTATGGCCTGGCAGAAGCGGCGCTTATTGTGTCTACCCCGCAAACTGACAAGCGCCCGGTCATCGCGCACTTTAACCGCGCGGAGCTGGCCGCAGGTCGCGCCGTCATTGAGGATAAATCCGAAGATACCGTTGCCTACGCCTCCAATGGACAGTGCGTGCCGCACCAGCACCTCGCCATTGTGGATCCGGAAACTCGCACCGAGGTGAAGGACGGCGTTATCGGAGAAATCTGGGTCCACGGTCCCAATATGGCCACCGGCTACCTCAACCGCCCAGAGGAAACTGCTGCGACCTTCCGCAATACGCTGGGTGAGCGCCTGCAGGATGGCCTGCCGGAAGACGATTACTGGATGGCCACCGGAGACTTGGCAACCATCGTGGATGGTGAGCTGTACATTACGGGCCGCCTGAAGGATCTCATCGTCATTGCTGGGCGCAACCATTATCCGCAGGATATTGAGGGCACGGTGCAAGCAGCTTCCGCACAGGTTCGCCCGGATTCCGTTGCAGCCTTTTCCGTGGAAGGCAATGATTCTGAGTCCCTCGTCCTGCTGGTGGAGCGCGCCGATGATGCGCAGCCGTCCGGCGATGCCGAGGCAACCGAGGCCATTCGCACCGCGGTCACTGCCCACCATGGCATTACTCCGGATGACATCGTGTGGAAGGCACCTGGCGAAATCAACCGCACGTCCTCCGGCAAGATTGCGCGCCGCGTAGCCAAGAAGAATTATGTGGGATTCTGATATATCGCTAACAAAGTGACAAAATATAGCGATATACCCCTACGCCATTTAGTATTTTTCCGTAACGAAAGACCTTTTTATGACCATCGAGCAACTGCGAGCATGGCTGCGTGACTGGGTCGCCCAGGCCACCGGTGTTTCCGCCGAAGAGATCCTAGATTCCAAGCCTTTGGAAAATTATGGCCTCTCCTCGCGGGATGCTGTAGTGCTATCCGGCGAGCTGGAAAACCTTCTGGGCACCCGCCTCGATGCCACCGTGGCATATGAGTATCCCACCATCGAGCTGCTGGCGGACCGCCTGCTGAACGCACCGGCGGCGCCCCAGCCGGAAGAGCACGCGCCGCGGATCGCGCAGGGATCTGACGTTGCGGTCATTGGTCTTTCCGGCCGCTTCCCGGGTGCTAAGAATGCCCAAGAGTTCTGGTCTATGTTGGCGGAATCCCGCGCAGGCACCGGCCCGTTGCCAGTAGGCCGGTGGTCCGAGTACTCCGCTGATCCGGTCATGAGCGAGAAGATCGCCCAGCAAAATACCGACGGCGGCTATATCGAAGACATCGCGTCCTTTGATGCGGAATTTTTTGGCCTGTCCCCGCTAGAGGCCGCCAACATGGATCCCCAGCAGCGCATCCTGTTGGAGCTGGTGTGGGAAGCGCTAGAAAACGCTGGTGTTCCCGCCAATGAGCTGCGTGGCACGCAGACCGGCGTGTATATGGGATCGACCAATAATGACTACGGCATGCTCATCGGTGCCGATTCCGCCGAGATGCACCCGTATGCGCTGACCGGCATTTCTTCCGCCGTGGTGGCTAATCGCATTTCCTACGCCCTGGATTTCCGCGGCCCTTCCATCAACGTGGATACGGCTTGCTCCTCCTCCCTCGTGGCGGTGAACCAGGCGATGAAGGATTTGCGCACGGGGAGCGCGGACGTGGCGCTGGCAGGCGGCGTGAATATTCTGGCCGCCCCGCATGCGTCCACGGCGTTCTCGGAGTTGGGCGTTACCTCTCCCACGAGCGCCATTCACGCCTTTTCTGACGACGCCGATGGCATCGTGCGTGCCGACGCCGCCGGCGTCCTCGTGCTCAAGCGCTTGGAGGACGCGGAAGCGGACGGCGACGATATCCTGGCCGTCATCAAGGGCTCGGCCGTCAACTCCGATGGCCACTCTAATGGCCTGACCGCCCCGAACCCGGAGGCACAGGAGGATGTGCTGCGTCGCGCCTATGCTGATGCGGGCGTAAATCCGCAGGACGTGGACTATATCGAAGCCCACGGCACCGGCACTATTTTGGGCGATCCGATCGAGGCCTCTGCCCTGGGCCGCGTGCTCGGTGCGGGCCGCGGGGTCGAAACTCCTATTTTGCTCGGCTCTGCCAAGACCAATATCGGCCACTCTGAATCCGCCGCGGGCGTGGTCGGCCTCATCAAGGTCATCCAGGCCATGCGCAATGACGTGATTCCGGCGAATATCAATTACTCGGCGCCGAATCGCTATATCGATTTCGAGGCCGAGCATCTCGAGGTAGTGGAGGATCCGCGCGAGTGGCCCGAATACTCCGGGCGCAAGGTCGCTGGTGTGTCTGGCTTTGGTTTCGGTGGCACCAATGCGCACGTCGTGCTCACCGATTATCGCGGCGCCCCGGCCAAACGCGCGCCCCAGCTTTCCACCGAAACGGTGGCGTTGCCGGTCTCTGGCCTCTTGCCTTCGCGCCGGGCACGCGCTGCGGCCTTGCTGGCAGACTTCATTGAGGCGGAAAAGCCCGCGCTTGTCGACGTCGCCCGCACCGTCGCCCGCCGCAACCACTCCCGTTCCCGCGCCGTCGTGATGGCTAGCTCCACCGAGGAAGCGGTCAAGCGCCTGCGCCAGGTGGCTGAAGGCAAGGTTTCCGTGGGTATCGCTGCCGCGGATTCCCCGCAGGTTCCGGGACCCGTATTTGTTTACTCCGGGTTCGGATCCCAGCACCGCAAGATGGCGAAGGACATGATTGCGCTCTCGCCGCAGTTCAAAGCTCGCTTGGAAGAGCTCGATGCCATCGTGGACTTTGAGTCCGGCTGGTCCATCCTGGATATCGTCAACGATGATGCCCAAACCTATGACACCGAGACCGCCCAGGTGGCCATTACCGCCATTCAGATTGCATTGACGGACTTGCATGCTTCCTTTGGCGTGCGTCCAGCCGGCGTGATGGGCATGTCCATGGGCGAGATTGCCGCGGCCTATGCCGCAGGCGGCATCTCCGCAGAGGACGCCATGGTTATTGCCTGCCACCGCGCGCGGTTGATGGGTGAGGGTGAGGCGTCGCTAAGCGATGCCGAGCAAGGAGCCATGGCCGTCGTAGAGCTCTCGGCCGAGGATATTGCCGCGCTCGACGGCAATATCGAACCCGCCGTGTATACCGGACCCGGTATGACCACCGTGGGCGGCCCCCGCCAAGAGGTGCTGGACCTGGTGGAAAAGCTCGATGGTGAGGGCAAGTTCGCCCGTGCGCTCAATGTGAAGGCCGCCGGGCATACCTCGGCCGTGGATCCCATCCTGGGTGAGCTGCATGCAGCCATTGCTGGCATGGAGGCCAAGCCGCTGCACACCCCGCTGTTTTCCTCCGTGGATAAGGGTGAGGTTTATCGCCCTGGTACCACCGTGCACGATGAGGACTATTGGCTGCGCATGACCCGCCACTCGGTCTACCTGCAGGATGCCACCGAGGCGGCCTTCAACGCCGGCCACACCCAGCTGGTTGAAATCTCGCCGAACCCGGTGGCGCTGATGGGCCTCATGTCCACCGCCTTCGCCGTGGGCAAGGCGGATGCCCAGCTGCTGTATGCGTTGAAGCGCAAGGTGGATCCCACCGAGTCGTTGCTGGACCTGCTCAGCAAGCTCTATGTCGCCGGTATGCCGGTAGATTTTGGCGCAGTCTTTGGCTCGGGTGCGCGCGTGGAGGCGCCCTATACCCAGTTCAACCGCCAGCGCTTCTGGACCAACGCGCGTCCGTCGGCCGGCGTTTCCGGCCTGCCGGGCGCACGCGTCAACCTGCCAGAGGGCAAGGTGGCCTTCTCCACCAATGCGGACCAGGCGCCATCCGCGCTGGCCATCGTGGAGGCCGCGGCCGAGGCCGTTCAGCCTGGGGCGCGCATCATCGCCACCGAGGAGCACGCCGACCTGCCAGCGCGCGGTGAGGTCACCACGGTGGTAAGCCAGTCCATCGGTGGTATGTCCGTAGCCGTCTACGCCGTCCGTGGCGCACAGACCGAGCTTTTGGCGGAAGGCTTTGCCTCCGCCCTGGACTTGGGCGCGGCGCCTATCCCGGGCGTGGCCGATGTGCCTGAAAGCGAGCCTGCAGCAACCGCAGAAGTTGATGCCGTGCGCTGGGATCCTGCGGAGGAAACCGTGGAGGATCGCCTCGCACTCATCGTGTCGGAATCCATGGGCTACGACGTCTCTGACCTGCCGCGCGAGCTGCCGCTCATTGACTTGGGCCTGGATTCCCTGATGGGCATGCGCATTAAGAACCGCGTGGAAAATGACTTCCAGATTCCGCAGCTGCAGGTGCAGGCGCTTCGCGACGCCTCTTTGGCAGACGTCATTGCCATGGTGGAAGAGGCCGTCGCTGGCGGCAGCGTGGATACCAGCGACATTGCTTCTGCGGATACGCCTGCACCAGAAGAAGACGAGCCCGGCCAGGGCGTCGGCGTTGCCCCGCGCGATGCCTCGGAGCGCATGGTCTTTGGTACCTGGGCCACCTTCACGGGAAAGGCAGCGGCGGGCGTTACCTCGGCGCTGCCTGAGGTGAGCGACGAGGTAGCGGCCCAGATCGCCGAGCGCCTCACCGAGCGCGTCGGCATCGAGGTCACCGCCCAGCAGGTCCACGAGGCCGAGGCCCTAGAGACGTTGGCCGACCTCGTCCGCGAAGGACTGGAGACTGAGGTAGAAGGCAATATCCGCGTTCTGCGCGAGGCTGATGGTCCTGCCGTATTCATGTTCCACCCAGCCGGCGGCACCACTGTGGTCTACCAGCCACTGACTCGCCGCCTGCCCGAGGACGTGGCGGTCTACGGCGTAGAGCGCATTGAGGGCTCGCTGGAGGAGCGTGCCGAGGCCTATATCGAGGACATCCTGCACTATGCGCGCGGCCGCAAGGTCGTGCTCGGCGGATGGTCCTTTGGCGGCGCGCTGGCCTACGAGGTGGCCTATCAGCTGCATCAGCGCACCCAGCGCGGTCAGGATTCGGCGGACGTGGCGTTCATTGCGCTGCTGGATACCACCCAGCCGTCGAACCCAGCGCCGGATACCCCGGAAGAAACCCGCGCCCGGTGGGAGCGCTACGCGGCCTTTGCCAAGAAGACCTATGGCCTGGACTTTGAGCCGCCGTACGAGATGCTTGAGACCATGGGCGAGGATGCGCTCATGACCATGCTGGCGGAGTTCCTCGCTACTACCGACGCCTCTGCGCACGGCCTGGCCGCCGGCGTACTGGAGCACCAGCGCGCTTCCTTTGTGGATAACCAGATTCTGGCCAAGATCGACTTCCATCGCTGGGCCGATGTCACCGTGCCGGTGCTGCTTTTCCGTTCCGAGCGCATGCACGACGGTGCGATTGAGCTGGAGCCGCGCTACGCTGAGATTGACCCCGACGGCGGTTGGGGAGTTATCGTTAAGGATCTAGAAATTGTGCAGCTGCAAGGCGATCACCTTGCAGTGCCAGACGAGCCGGCCATCGGCATCGTGGGCAAGCATATGGACGAATGGATCGAGGAGAAGATACGTGGCGGCCAAGCAGACAACCGCTGAGAAACTCGCTGACCTGCGCGAGCGCCTTGATAAGGCGCAGGACCCAGGCAGTGAGCGCTCCCGCAAACGCCGCGACGAGGCTGGGCGCACCACGCCTCGTCAACGCATTGATGAATTGCTAGATGAGGGTTCCTTCGTCGAAACCGGCTCCTTGGGTAAGACCCCAGGTGACCCTGACGCCATTTATTCCGATGGCGTGGTCACCGGTTATGGCCGCATCTCCGGCCGCCCAGTGTGTATCTACGCCCATGATAAGACCGTCTACGGCGGCTCTGTCGGCGTGACCTTTGGCAAGAAGGTCACCGAGGTCATGGACATGGCCATCAAGATTGGCTGCCCGGTTATCGGTATCCAGGATTCCGGCGGCGCCCGCATTCAAGATGCGGTGACCTCGCTGGCCATGTACTCCGAGATCGCCCGCCGCCAGCTCCCGCTGTCCGGCCGTAGCCCGCAGATTTCCATCATGATGGGCAAGTCCGCCGGTGGCGCCGTCTATGCTCCCGTGACCACGGACTTTGTCATTGCCGTGGACGAGGAAGCGGAAATGTATGTCACCGGCCCGAACGTCATCCGTGAGGTTACCGGTGAGGACATCACCTCCGCCGAGCTGGGCGGCGCTCGCCAGCAAGAGCTCAACGGTAACGTCTCGGCAGTCGTCCCCTCCGAGGATGACGCCTTTGACATGGTCCGCGATCTTCTCGACCACCTGCCGCTGACCTGCTTTGATGAGTCACCGGAGTTCGCTGCGCCTTCCGACGCCGAAGTGGCCGAAGACGAAGAGCTCAATGCCTTCATGCCGGATGACACCAATGCTGGCTACGACATGATGGACTTGTTGACCCAGTTGGGCGATGACGAGGACCTCATTGAGATTCAAGAAAACTTCGCGCCCAATATGATCACCGCCTTCGGCCGCATCGATGGCAGGACCGTCGGCTTTGTGGCCAATAACCCCATGCACCTTGCGGGCTGCATTGATGCCGACGCCGCCGATAAGGGCGCGCGTTTTATCCGCATTTGCGATGCTTACAATATTCCGCTGGTCTTCGTAGTGGATACCCCGGGCTACCTGCCGGGCGTGGAACAGGAGAAGGTGGGCCTTATCCACCGCGGCGCCAAGTTTGCCTTCGCCGTGGTGGAAGCCACCGTGCCGAAGGTCTCGCTCATCGTGCGCAAAGCCTACGGCGGTGCCTATGCGGTAATGGGCTCGAAGAACCTGACCGGCGATATCAACCTGGCGTGGCCGACCGCGCAGATCGCCGTGATGGGCGCGGCCGCTGCCGTGGTAATGATCGCCGGCAAGCAGCTCGAGGCCGCCGAGACCCCGGAACAGCGTGAGATGACCAAGAAGATGTTCATGGACTTCTACGATGAGACCATGACCGCTCCTTATGTTGCGGCCGAGCGTGGCTATCTAGACGCTATGATTCAGCCGAATCAGTCCCGCTTGGCGCTCCGTCAGGCACTGCGCCAGCTGGCCACCAAGCAGGAAAGCGATCTGCCGAAGAAGCACACTATTGCCCCGATGTAATGCCTTGTGCTTGGATAGCATATAAAGAGCTAATCCTAGTGAAGGAGTTATCTATGATTCTGTCTAGCGCTGTGGACATCGTCAGCGAGATCATTGGTTTCGTGGTCGATATTCTGAATCAGGCAGGCATTCAGGTAAGTTCCAAGTAAGTGGAGCAAAAAAGAAGGAGGGTTAAACCCTCCTTCTTTTTTATTTGCGGGCGAAAAGCCGCCAGCCAAAGAAAAATAGCGCTGACATCACCGTCGCTACGATGAGGAAGCTCCAGTGCGGCAGGCGGCCGTTGACGAGCATCCACAGGGCCATGCCGCCCACGACGGTGCTCAGCCAGACGATGCCGCCCTCCTTCCACTTGCCCTGGACCTTGGTAGCGAGGATGATGACCCAGCCGATAAGCGCGCCTACGGCCCAGGGCCAAAAGGCATCTACCCAGGTGGAAAAGCTCAAACCGCCGTGGGCGAGGCGGGCAGCCACGGCGAAGAGCATCAGGGCGATGATATCGATAATGGGGGCGATTCTCATGCGTTTTCCTTTCGGTTCAAGGCGGCGTAGGTAATGCCCTTGCGGGCATAGTGCCAGAAGTAGATTACCCAGCCAATGATGGTGATCAAGGCAAAGGAGATGAGGCGGTAGATGATGGCCGCGCCGGTAGCGTCCACCGCGGTCATGCCCGTGGCCACCAGAGTGGCGATGATGGCGGCTTCCACCGTTCCGAGGCCGGCCGGCGTGACCTGAGCAGAGCCGGCAAGCTTAGCGGTGAGATAGGCCAGCGCCACGCCGGCCATCGTCGTGGTGTCCTCGCCAGCGTGCAGGGCGGGCAGGTGGCCGGTAACGGCCCACACGCAGCCCCATAGCGAGACCATGTCGATCAGGCGGTTGGCCAAAGAGTAGAAGGAGACCCAACCGAATTGGCGGCGGGTAAGGTGAACTTCCTCCAGATTCTTGACCTGGTCCACGAGGGCTTCGCGCTTGGAGCCCTTAATGAGCTTTTGGCGGTTGAGCCAGCGGATAATGGTATCCGGATGATTGGTCAGCCAGAACAGGCCGCCAGAAAGCGCCAGCATGAGCACCAAGGTGCCGATGAGGGACCAGAGCGCCATATCCGCGTTGAGGAAGAGCACGCCACCCAAGCCGATGAGCACGAGCCACATGGTGGAAATCGCAGAGGACAGCACGAAGAACCAGCCACACAGCATGACGGACGCGCCCCACGTGCGCTGCACGTAGAAGGTGAGGATGGCGGAAAAAGCCGGGCCGGCCGGAAGAGTGGTGGACCAGGCATTAGCGGCCAACGTCAGTGCTGCGGTTTCTGAGGCCGGTACCTTGACGCCACCGGCGCGAATGAGCAGGCGCATGACCTCGCCCATGGCGAGTACCGCCACGATGGAGGCGATGATCACCAGTGCTATCGCGGCCGGGTTGGAATGAGAAAGCCGCGAGAAGCCTTCGCGCAGGAAGTCCAGCTCATCGCGGAAGACATAAACCAAGACCAGCAGGACGATGAACGAGGCGATAAGGCGCAGCCAATTCTTCACTTACTTACCCCCTTCGAGGCGTTGTTTGAGCTCAGTGAAGGGAACAGTCTTGCCGCGGTGGGTCGCACCGCCGGTCAAAGTGGTGGTGGCGTGGCGCAGCCAGCTAGGGGCCCACCAGTTATCTTCGCGCAGCAAGTGCATGACGGCCGGGACGAGGAGCATGCGGACAATGGTGGCGTCGATAAGCAGGGCAAAAATCATGCCGTAGGCAATGTATTTCATCATCACGATATCGGAGAAGCCGAACGCGCCGGAGACCACGATCATAATAAGCGCCGCCGCGGTAATAATGCCGCCGGTATGCGCGGTGCCGGCCGCAATGGACTCGTCGGTAGAAGCGCCGCGTCGGCGGGCCTCCACCATGCGGGAGATCAAAAAGACCTCGTAATCGGTGGACAGGCCGTAAACAATGGCGATGATAAGCACCAAGATGGGGCTCATGAGGGGGCCAGGGGTGAAGTTGAGAGCGCTCGAGCCAAGGCCAGTAACGAACATCAGGGTCAAGATGCCCAGCGTAGCCCCCAAGGTCAAAAGCGTCATCACGATGGCCTTGAGCGGCAGCACAAAGGAACCGAATACCAGCGCCATGAGCAGGAACGTGGCCAGCACCACGTAGAGTGCCATCCAGGGCAGCTTGTGGAACAGCGCATCAAGGGATTCCACTTCCATGGCAGGCGTGCCGCCCACATAAAGGTTTACGCCCTCGGGTGCCTTTATTTGCTCCAGTTCGTGGACAATCTTCGCGTAATCATCGCGGTCTTTAATGCCGGCGGAAAGGACGGTGGTTCCCTCCTTGGTTGCCGTTGTCGGCGCCATGGGCTCGGTGAGGCCTTCGAGGCCGCGGACTTGCATGACGACGTCGACAAGCTGTTGGTTCGATGCATTCTCCACAACGAGCTTGACTGGCTCCGTGCGGAAGGCGGGGAATTCTTCGTTAAATTTATCCTGTGCCACGCGGGTGTCCTGGTCCGGTGGCAGGTAGGACTCGTTGATGCCGCCGAAGGTGATGCTCATGATAGGCAGGGTCAATGCGATGAGCAGGCCACACACGGCGATGGTTAGCCCGCGGGCATGGCGCATCGCCCAGCGCGGCAGCTTGTACCACCAGGTGTCTTGAATCGTGCGTGCCGTTCTAGAGGTGCGGCGTACAGACCAGGTATCGATCTTGGGGCCGAGCATGCCAAAAATGGAGGGCAGCACGGTGACCGAAAGCAGTGCTGCTAGCCCCACAGCGGAAATGGAGCCATAGGCCACGGACTTGAGGAAGGCCTGGGGGAAGAGGAAAAGGCCGGAAACCGCAACGGCAACCATGGCCGCAGAGAAAACCACGGTTTGGCCGGCCGTTGCAGTGGTGGTGGCCACGGCTTCCTCGGTGGAGCGGCCCTTGTCCAGCTCCTCGCGGAAGCGCGAAACCATAAAGAGGCCATAATCGATGGCTAGGCCGAGGCCCAGCAGCGTGACGACGGCCTGGGCAAAGACATTGACCTGCGAGAACCCGGCCAGGATGGACAGGATGCCCAAAGAGCCCAAGATGGAGAGGCCGCCGACCACCAGCGGCATGCAGGCCGCAACGACGGAACCAAAGACCACCAGCAGGAGGATGCCTACCAGTGGAAGGGCGGCCTTTTCGGCGCGGGAGATATCGTGGGACATTCCCTCATCCAGGGCATCAGCAACCGCGGTGGCACCCGCAATCTCCACCGGTGCGGTGGTGTCCGTAAGCGCGCCCTCGATGGCGCGGAAATCTTTCAGCGTCTGCTCGTCATCGCCTTTCAGCCCGATGGCGGCGAAGGCCAGCGAATGATCAGCATTGACCAGGTTCGGGTTCTTCGTGTCGAAGTAGCTGGTCACCGAGTCAATCTGGTCCGGATACTCCGATTTCAACTGCGCCAAGTGCTGCTTTGCGGCGTCGAAGTTCTCGTCGGGGGAGTGGAAGAGCAAGATGACATCGCCGGAGTTATCGCGGCCGAATGCTTCCTGCTCGATCTGGGCCGCGCTTGTCGACGCCGCATTGGGATCCTCCCAGCCCTCCTGGCTCATGCGGTCTTCGAGCTGCAAGCCAAAGCCGATAAAGAGCGCAAGGATGGCAGCGACGATGACGGCGGGGATGAGCCGGCGGTGCGCATAGGAAAAACGTCCCCATTTTTCAAACATCGGGGTAGCCTCCTAGCGGTTATTAAGCAGCGCAGCCAGGGGACGGAATGGCTGCAGCCATGCACCACCCTCGGGCAGGTTATCCAGGTTCACGCGCGGTAGCGGCTCGCGGAATACACCCTCGATATCTTCCAGGTCCACAAAATTGATATCCGCGTGGCCTACGGCCCATGCAGCATGCTCATGGAAACCGAGGACCGTCACCGGAAGGCCTTCCGCGATGAGCTCTTCCAAAGGTTCCTGGAAATTCTGGCCATCGGCGGAAGCCACAATCACGCCGGCTAGATCCTCACGGAGGCTTTCGATGTGGTCGAGCATATCCGGATCCACGTCATCGTCTTCGTGGATCTTGGGCTTGGCAAAAACACCGAAGCCCACGTTGCGGATGGCTTCTACCCATGGCCGGATGACATCGGCGCCGCCCGGGGTGACATTAGTAAAGACATCGGCGCGCGGCTCGGCATCAACGTCCTGGGCAAGGTGTACCAGCCAGCGGCCGATGGCGTCGAAGCGCGGGCGGTGTGCGGCGGTGGGGCGGCCACCGAGCAGGGAGCCCAGGCCCATGTCCATATTGGGCGCATCCCAGACAAGTAGGTAGGTGCTCATTTATTTCTTCTCCCAGAGATACTCCGTGATGACGTGCTCTTTATCTAGGCCCTTGCCCTCAAACTTGGTGATGACCTGACGGTCCACCAACTGCGGGCACTCTGGCCACGGCCAGCCCTTGTAATCCAGGCTCGGCTCTACGTCCACAAGCTCATCGATCCACTCGGCGTATCCGGCGTGGTCGGTAGCAACGTGCAGCACGCCGCCCTTCTTCAGGCGGGAAGCAAAAAGGTTGAGTGTGCCCGACTGGATGATGCGGCGCTTATGGTGGCGGGCCTTTGGCCAGGGATCCGGGAAGAAGACGCGGATGCCATCAAGGGATTCCGGAGCAAACATGCGCACCATGACCTCGATGCCATCGCCGCGAATCATGCGGATATTGTCGATGCCCTCGCGCTCGATCTGGCCCAGTAGCTTGGCCAAGCCCGGCTTGTAGAGTTCGACGGCGATGATATTGGTATCGGCTTCCTTCGGCGCCATGGCGGCGGTAGAGGTACCCGTGCCGGATCCAATTTCCACGATGGTCTTGGCGCCGCTGCGGCCAAACCAGGCATCGAGGTTAATGACCTCGTCTTCCAGCGTGCGGCCTAGTTCTGGCCAGCGCTTTTCAAAAAGCTCATGCTGATTGTCGGTCAGCGTGCCGCGGCGGAAAGTGACGTTGCCTAGGCGGGGATAGTCGAGATCGTTGTCGAATACGGCATTGAAGTCGGTCTGTGGTGGGCGCCCTGGAGGCATTTCTCCAGCGCGGGTGTTTTGAGAGTTATCTGTGTTATTCATTGCGGCCTATTTTTCCCTGCTTAGCCTTGCCAAGCAATACGCCGCGCCGGGGATCACGTGTGGCGAAGCCAATCCTGGTATAACCAGTGGGCCCGGTTGGGGGTGGAAGATTATCGTTTTGGTTGCCGCTAGGGAGGGGAATAGACCCCCAGACAGGGGGATGGGAAAAGGCGATTTTTAACACAGTATCTGTGGTTGCGCTTGGTGAAGTTCTGGTAAACGCGGTGGATATAACCGGTGTGACAAAATCTGCGCAAATTATTCGGACAAGCACGTTAATCTTGAGGTGGAAGGCACAGTTGGGGATTTATTTCCCCAATTTTCACACCCACCCTCAGGAGAATTACTAATGACCGCCACTATCCCAGGGCTCGTCGGAGAGCTGCCGACTAAAAACGAAAAGCTTATCGGCTGGATCAGCGAGAACGTTGAGCTTTTCCAGCCGGACCAGGTGGTCTTTGTAGACGGCTCCCAGGACGAAGCTGACCGTTTGGCCGCAGAGCTGGTGGAAAAGGGCACGCTTATCAAGCTGAATGAGGAAAAGCGCCCTAATTCCTACCTGGCTCGCTCCAATCCTTCCGACGTTGCCCGTGTGGAATCCCGCACCTTCATCTGTACCGAGAATGAAGAAGGCGCCGGCCCGACCAATAACTGGGCGCCGCCAGCTGCGATGAAGGAAGAAATGACGGAGGCATTCCGTGGTTCCATGAAGGGCCGCACCATGTACGTGGTTCCCTTCTGTATGGGCCCTATTAGCGATCCGGAACCAAAGCTGGGCGTGCAGCTGACTGACTCCGCCTATGTGGTGCTCTCCATGCGCATCATGACCCGCATGGGTGCGCAAGCCTTGGACAAGATTGGTCCCGAAGGCGATTTCGTCCACGCCCTGCACTCCGTGGGTGCCCCGCTGGAGCCGGGCCAGGAAGATGTGGCATGGCCGTGCAATGACACCAAGTACATCACCCAATTCCCGGAGACCAAGGAAATCTGGTCCTACGGTTCTGGCTACGGCGGCAACGCTATCCTGGCAAAGAAGTGCTACGCGCTGCGCATCGCTTCTGTCATGGCCAAGGAAGAGGGCTGGATGGCTGAGCACATGCTCATCCTGAAGCTCACCAACCCAGAGGGCAAGAAGTACCACGTCGCTGCCGCCTTCCCGTCGGCATGCGGCAAGACCAACCTGGCCATGATTACCCCGACCATTCCGGGCTGGAAGGCTGAGGTCGTCGGTGACGATATTGCTTGGCTGCACCTGCGCGAGGACGGCCTTTACGCAGTCAACCCGGAAAATGGTTTCTTCGGCGTGGCCCCTGGCACCAACTACGGTTCCAACCCGATTGCCATGCAGACCATGGAGCCGGGCAACACCATCTTCACCAACGTTGCGCTTACCGACGACGGCGATGTCTGGTGGGAGGAGATGTCCAAGGAGGCGCCAGAGCACCTCATCGACTGGACCGGTCAGGATTGGACTCCGTCTTCCTCCACCAAGGCTGCGCATCCGAACTCTCGTTACTGCGTCCCGATTTCCCAGTGCCTGAGCGCCGCTCCGGAGTACGACGACTGGCAGGGCGTGAAGATCGACGCCATCCTCTTCGGTGGCCGCCGCAAGACCACCGTTCCGCTGGTAACCCAGGCCTTTGACTGGAACCACGGCACCATGATCGGTGCCCTGCTGGCTTCCGGCCAGACCGCTGCAGCAGAGGGCAGCGTCGGCACCCTGCGCCACGATCCGATGGCTATGCTTCCGTTCATCGGTTACAACGCCGGTGACTACCTGCAGCACTGGATCGATATGGGTGAAAAGGGCGGCGACCGCATGCCGTCTATCTTCCTGGTTAACTGGTTCCGCCGTGGCGACGACGGCCGCTTCCTGTGGCCGGGCTTCGGGGAGAACTCCCGCGTGCTCAAGTGGATCATTGACCGCATTGAGGGCAATGTTGAGGCCGAGGAAACCGTCGTGGGCAACACCGCTCGCGCCGAGGATATCGACCTCGAGGGAATCGACTTCGATATCGAGGACGTTCGCGCCGCTCTTGCCGTCAACCCGAAGGATTGGGAAGGCGATATGCAGGATAACGCCAGCTACCTCAACTTCCTGGGCTCCCGCGTGCCGTCTGAGGTGTGGGACCAGTTCCACGCCCTGAAGGAGCGCGTAGAAAACGCCTCTTAAAAACTAGGCTCAGCCAACCCCCAGCGACGTCATTGAACTGGCCCCCAAAAGTTGGACTGGTTTAATTCTAGGCGGTGAGGGGTTCAAGGGCCTGATTCCGATATTGCATCGGGGTCAGGCCCTTGAGTCGTTGTTGGATGCGTTCGGTGTTGTA